>DASUXK010000588.1:0-4291 GCA_036377935.1 Usitatibacter sp. | reverse complement strand
CAGCAGGGCAACAACAACGCCTACGCGCAGGACAACGAGATCTCCTGGGTGCACTGGACGAACGACGAGCGCGCGGGGCGGCTCATCGAGTTCACGCGCCGCCTCACGAAGCTGCGCCACCAGTACCCGATCCTGCGCCGCGTGCGCTGGCTCACGGGCGCCTGGGACGAGGAGCTCGAGGTGCGCGACCTCACCTGGATCGGCGCCGCCGGCGAGCCGATGACGCCCGAGCAGTGGGACGACGGGAACGTGCGCTGCTTCGGGATGCTCCTCGACGGGCGCGCGCGCGAGACGGGCATCCGCCGCCGTGGCGAGCTCGCCACCCTGCTCCTCGTGCTCAACTCCTGGCAGGACGTGGTGAAGTTCCGGCTGCCGCAGGCGAACGGCGGCGGCGCGTGGCTGCTGCGCATGGACAGCAACATGGCCGAGGAGCCGGCGGGCGACGCGCGCTTCGAGCCGGGGAACGAGTACGAGGTGACGGGCCGGTCGTTCCTCGTCTTCCAGCTCGAGCCGGGCGAGGAGCCCGCGCGAGGCGAGGAGCCCGCGCGATGAGTGCCGATCCGCGCGCGCGCAAGCTCGCCGACGGCATCATCGAGGGCGGGCGGTGCGAGATCGGCGAGATGAACGCGCTCATCTCCGAGACGGAGGCGCGGCGCTAGCCTCCCTCAGCGCCCATCGACGACGCGCACCGTGTCGTCCACGAGCCGCGCGTCGATGTAGGCGATGGCGTTGGGGTTCTGCGCCACGATTTTCTTCGCCTCCGCGCTGCCCGGCACCTGGCGCGGCGGCTGCCCGCGGCCAGTGAAGATGATCTTGGCCCAGTAGGCGCGCAGCTGCGCCGGCGACTTGCCGGTGAACTGCGTGTAGAACTTCTCGCGCGCCGGCGAATCCTCGGACTGGTCGATCGGCGTGGCCTGCGTGCCGTCGGGGAAGCGGCTGGTCTTGCCGAGGAAGATGTCGGCGACCTGCTCGGAGTTGAGCGCCTTCACGTGGCTCTTGGCCGAGACGACCGGCACCACGTCGGCCCCGTACGCGCCCTCGCACGGCCATGCCGCGAGGCACAGCGAGAAGAAAGCGCCCAGGAATCGATGTCCCATGGTCGTCTCCCTCAGTAGATGAAGTCGACGACGGCGCTCACGACGCGCGCCGTTGCCCCGGGCGCGAAGCCCGGCTGGAAGTTGCCGAAGGTGCCGCGCGAGTCGTCGTCCACGCGCACCTCGTCGAGCTGCAGCTTGAAAGCCGCGTTGCGCGCGAAGTCCCAGCGCACCCCGGCGGAAATCGTGCGCTGCTGCGGGATGAGCCCCAGCGTGTGGTTGAGCGTCGCGTTGAGGAACTGCGCGGTGGCGGCGGCCTCGGGCGGCAGGCCCTCGGGATCGAGCCCGGGATCCGAGGTGGCGCTGTCGGCCCTCATGCGCGCGTAGGTGAGGTACGGCGTCCAGCGCCCGAAGCGGTGCCCCGCGCTCACGTACCACGCGCTCTTCGTGCCGAGCACCGAGTGCGTGGCGAAGCGCGCCCATTCGGCGGTGGCGAACCAGCGCCCGGGATCGTACATCGCGCCCACGCCGACGAAGTCCACCTTGCGGTCGTCCACCGAGTAGCGGTCGGCGATCGCGCGGCCCGGGGGGCCGAACTGCCGATAGGCGTCCTCGAAGGGGCGGAAGGCCGCGATGGTGAGGTCCGCGCGGCCGCCGTTCACGCGCAGGGTCGCGAAGCCGCGCTCGAGCGTGGCCACGGCCGCGAGCACATGGCGCGCTTCGGCCATGCCCGCGTTGAACCCCGAGGCGTCCGGAAAGCGCGAGTCGGTGCGCCCGTACGTCGCCTGGACGGTGGCCGTGAAATCGCCGAGGACGGTGCGCCAGTTCGCGTCGATGCCGTCCACGCTCGTGACCGGCACGAGGCTGTAGACCTCGACCGGTGGGCGCACCCAGGGGTTCGCGTAGCCCACGCGCCGCGAGTCGGTCACCATGTAGATGGGCAGCACGATGCGCCCGGCGCGCACGCTGAAGTCCGGCGTCGCCTCGTACTTCACGTTGGCCCATTCGACCACCGGCCGGTACGTGTCGTCGTAGCGCTGCTGCGAGATCACCTGCACGACGGCGGAAAGGCGCGGCGCGAAGCGCGCCGTGACCTGGGCCCCGACGCGCGAATCCACGTCCGGGCTCCAGCCGTCGGTGTGGCCCGGGCCGCTCGGCTTGAACTCGTCGACGAGGTAGTCGGCGTTGCGCTCGCTCGAGTGGGCGACGCCCACCGTGCCGTACCCGCTGAAGGAGAAGAGGGATTCGTTCTCGGCGTGCGCCGCGCCGCAGCCCAGCGCGCCGCCGAGGAAGAGGGCCGCGACGGCGGCGTCAATGGGACGTGAAATTCGCATGCTGTTCCTTCCTGGAATGGGCCCGCGGGCCGCCGTGCGGCAGCGGCTCGCCGTGGGCGAGCATCGCCGCGAGCTGCGCGGCCGGCACCGGCGGGCTGAAGAAGAATCCCTGCACCTCGTCGCAGCGGCGCGCCGCGAGCAGCGCGAGCTGGCCGTCGGTCTCGACGCCTTCGGCGAGGACCTTGAGGTTCAGGCTGTGGGAGAGCGTGATGATGGCTTCCGAGATGGCGAGGCTTCCGGGATCGCTCATGATCTCGCGCACGAAAGAAAGGTCGATCTTCAGGCGGTCGATCGGGAAGCGCTTGAGGTAGCCGAGGTTCGAGAAGCCGGTGCCGAAATCGTCGATCGACAGCGCGACGCCGGTGGCCTTCAGCCGCTGCATGAGCGGCACGCTCTCGTCGGGGTTCGCCATCGAGATGCTCTCGGTGATCTCCAGCTCGAGGCACTCGGGTGCGAGGCCGGCGAGCGCGAGCGCCTCGCGCACGACGTCGTCCAGGTCCTCCTGCTCGCACTGGCGCGCCGAGACGTTCACGGCGACCGGGATGGGCGGCAGGCCCTGGTCCTGCCAGCGGCGATTCTGGGCGCACGCCTCGCGCAGCACCCAGGCGCCGATCGGCACGATGAGCCCGCTCTCCTCGGCGAAGCCGATGAACTGGCTGGGCCCGATGAGGCCGCGCTCGGGATGGCGCCAGCGCAGCAGCGCCTCGGCGCCCACGATGCGCCCGTCCGCGAGGCTCACCTGCGGCTGGTAGTGCAGCTCGAACTCGCCGCGCTCGAGCGCGCGCCGCAGGCTCGACTCGAGCTCCACGCGGCGGCGGATGCGCTCGTGCATGTCGGCGGTGAAGAACTGGAAGCGGTTGCGCCCGAGCTCCTTGGCGCGGTACATCGCCGCGTCGGCGTTGCGAAGCAGCGTGTCCGCGTCGTTCCCGTCCTGCGGATAGACGCTAACGCCGATGCTCGCGGCCGGGCGCACCTCGCGTTCGGCCAGCGCGACCGGCTCGGCGATGCGCGCGAGCAGCTTCTCGACGACGGCGGTCACGTCCACCTCCGCCGAGCCGTCGCCGCTCCTCGTCACGAGGAGCACCACGAACTCGTCGCCGCCCAGGCGGGCGACCGTGTCGCTCTCGCGCACGCTCGCGGCGAGCCGCGACGCCACCTCCCGCAGCAGCTCGTCGCCCACCGTGTGCCCGAGGCTGTCGTTCACGATCTTGAAGTTGTCGACGTCGAGGAAGAGCACGGCGAGCGTGGCCGCGTCGCGGCGCGCGCGCACGATCGCCTGCTGGAGGCGGTCGCGCAGGAGGTTGCGGTTCGCCAGTCCCGTGAGCGTGTCGAAGTTGGCCTGGCGCGCGAGCTGCTCCTCGTAGTTCTTCGACTCGGTCACGTCGTTCAGCACGCCGACGTAGTGCGTCACCTCGCCCTGCTCGTCGCGCACCGGGGCCACGGTGTACTCGTTCCAGAAGGGGCTGCCGTCGCGCCGGTAGTTGCGCAGCACCGCGTGGCCCTCGCGCCGCTCGCGAAGCGCCATGCGGATCTCGTTCAGCGCCGGCTGGTCGACGTCCGCGCCGAGGAGGAAATCCATCGGGCGCCCGATCGACTGCGCGGCAGCGAAGCCCGTGATGCGCTCGAACGCGGGATTCACGTACTCGATGGGATAGCCCGGGCGCGCGAAGTCCGCGATGACCACGGCGTTGACGCTCGACTCGATGGCGCGGTTGCGCAGCGCGAGCGCGCGCTCGGCCCGCCGGCGCACCCGCACCTCGTCCTGCAGCGCGCGGTTGGCGAGGAGGCGCGTGCGCGAGAGCCGCCAGGAGAGGAACCCCAGGCCGCCGAGGAGCAGCGTGAGGAGGAGGCTTCCCCCGGCCGAGCGCCACACGTACTCGCGGGCGCGCGCCCGGGCCGGCGCGAGCTGTTCGGCGCGCTCGA
>DASUXK010000587.1:0-10089 GCA_036377935.1 Usitatibacter sp. | reverse complement strand
GGGGCGGCGACACGGTGATGGATCTGTCGACCGGCAGGCACATCCACGAGACACGCGAGTGGATCATCCGCAATTCGCCCGTGCCCATCGGCACGGTGCCCATCTACCAGGCGCTCGAGAAGGTCGAGGGCCGCGCCGAGGAGCTCACCTGGGAGATCTTCCGCGACACCTTGATCGAGCAGGCCGAGCAGGGCGTCGACTACTTCACGATCCACGCCGGCGTGCGCCTTCCCTTCGTGCCGCTCACCGCGAGCCGCATGACCGGCATCGTCTCGCGCGGCGGCTCGATCATGGCCAAGTGGTGCCTCGCGCACCACGAGGAGTCGTTCCTCTACGAGAGGTTCGAGGAGATCTGCGAGATCATGAAGGCGTACGACGTCTCGTTCTCGCTGGGCGACGGCCTGCGCCCCGGCTCGATCTACGACGCCAACGACGAGGCGCAGATCGCGGAGCTGAAGACCCTGGGCGAGCTCACGACGATCGCGTGGAAGCACGACTGCCAGGTGATGATCGAGGGGCCCGGCCACGTGCCGATGCAGCTCATCAAGGAGAACATGGACCTCGAGCTCGAGCAGTGCCACGAGGCGCCGTTCTACACGCTGGGCCCGCTCACCACCGACATCGCGCCCGGCTACGACCACATCACGAGCGGCATCGGCGCGGCGCAGATCGGCTGGTACGGCACGGCGATGCTCTGCTACGTCACGCCCAAGGAGCACCTCGGCCTTCCCGACAAGGACGACGTGAAGGAAGGGATCATCACGTACAAGATCGCGGCCCACGCCGCCGACCTCGCGAAGGGCCACCCCGGCGCGCAGATCCGCGACAACGCGCTGTCCAAGGCGCGCTTCGAGTTCCGCTGGGAGGACCAGTTCAACCTCGGCCTCGATCCCGACAAGGCCAAGCAGTTCCACGACGAGACGCTCCCCCAGGAAGGCGCCAAGCTCGCGCATTTCTGCTCCATGTGCGGCCCGCATTTCTGCTCGATGAAGATCACGCAGGACGTGCGCGAATTCGCCGCGAAGCACGGCGTCTCCGACGAGGAGGCGCTCAGGAAGGGGATGGCGGTGAAGGCGGTGGAGTTCGTGAAATCGGGCGGGGAGATCTACCAGAAAGGCTGAAGCGCGCCTCGAAGCGGGCGAACGCATCGCCCACCTCGGCATGCAGCAGCAGCAGGGACTCCCCGGCCGGGGTGGCGCGCACCCGGCGATCGCGGACGATGGTGACGGGCTCGCCCACCGCATCCGAGAGCTTGCGCAACAGGCACGAGACGGTGGGCTGCGCGAGCGAGAGCTCCTCGGCGGCGCGCGTCACGCTGCCCAGGCGCACGCAGGCCTCGAAGGCGATGAGCTGCGGGAGGAAACCGTGGCGGAAGTAACGTCGCATCGGGTGCGGGCCCATGGCGGATCCTTTGCAGAGCGCAAAGGTCTCGCCAACGGGGGCCGGCCGGAAGGCCGGTCCGCCGGCCGCGCCGGGGCGTGAAGCACCCGTATTGACGACGCGGCCGTGAAGGCTACTCCCCTTTGGGGATGCGCCGCCCGGCGGGCGGCACGACCCCAGTGTATCAGCGCGTCGCGGCCCGCTCATTGCGAATCGCAATCCGGCGCGCCATTCGCAATGGCGCCATTGCGATTCGCGATCCGCCCGCGCCGGCCGGCGGCGAGAATCGGGCCATGGAGATCTTTTCCCCCGCGTTCTTCTCCGCGCTCGCCGCGATCGTCGTCATCGACCTCGCGCTCGCCGGCGACAACGCGATCGTGATCGCGCTCGCGGCGCGCGGGCTGCCGCCGCGGCTCGCGAAGCGCGCGATCGCATGGGGCACGGCGGGCGCCGTCGCGGTGCGCTCCGCGATGACGCTCGCCGTCGTCTGGCTGCTCGGCATCCCCGGGCTCATGGCAGCCGGCGGAATCGTGCTCGCATGGGTCGCGTGGAAGCTCCTCCTCCCGCACCGCGGATCGGCCTCCGGCCTGCCCGCGGCGCAGGGGTTCTGGGCGGCGCTGCGCACGATCGTCGTGGCCGACGCCGCCATGGGACTGGACAACGTCCTCGCGGTCGCGGGCGCCGCGCAAGGCTCCTTCGCGCTGGTGGTCGCCGGGCTCGCCATCAGCATCCCGATCGTCGTGTGGGGGTCCACGCTGATCCTCAAATGGATCGAGCGCCATCCCTGGATCGTCAACGTCGGCGTCGCGGTGCTCGCGTGGACCGCGGGCAAGATGATCGTGGACGAGCCGCTGCTGCAGGCGACCCTGGCGCGGCACGGCGCGCTTCCCTACATCCTGCATGGCGCCGTCATGGCCGGCGTGTTCGCCGCCGGGATGCTTTCCGGCCGCCGCCGCGCGGCCGAGGCGCGCGCCTGAAAGGAGGCCTGCGATGAAGAGCGTGATGATCCCGGTGGACGGCACCTCCGCGAGCCTCGAGGCGGTGCGGGCGACCCTGCGCGAAGGGCCCGAAGCCATCGCCCGCATCGAGCTGCTGAACGTGCAGCCGCGCCTGAACCGGCACATCTGCGCGTTCGTCCCGCGCTCGATGCGCGACGCGTGGCGCGAGGAGCGCGCGCGCCGGGCGCTGCATGGCGCGCTCGCGCGGGTGCGCCACTCGGGCATTCCGTGCCGCACGCACATGGCGACGGGGCGCATCGCCCCCGAGATCGCGCTCGCCGCGAGTTCGCTCGGCGTGGACGAGATCGTGATCGCCGCGCGGCGCCGCGGTCCGCTCGGCCGGCTGCTCGCGAGCTCCGTGTCGGCCTCGCTCCTGCCGCTTTCGGAGGTTCCGGTGCGGGTCGTTCCGGGAGGCGCGCCGCCCGCCTTCGAGCGCTTCGCGCTTCCCGCCGGGCTGGGGCTTGCCGCGTTGCTGCTGCTCGCCGCCGACTAGGAGCTGCGAAGGCGTCGCGCCGCTCAGGCGCGCGCGTAATCGGCGGCGATCCGTTCCCGCAGCTTCATGTCGGGCAACGGGCCCACGAGGGCCTTCATGTTCTGCGCGAGGTGCGCGCGCTGCGAGGTGGCGGGAATCGCGCACGTGACCGCCGGGTGCGAGACGACGAACTTGAGGAACGCCTCCGCCCAGCTCGCGCACCCGATCTCCGCCGCCCATCCCGGCAGCGGCTTCTGCGTCTTCGGGCCGAAGAGGCTCCCGCCGTCGAAGGGGCGGTTGACGATCACCGCGATCCCCTTGTCCGCCGCGATCGGCAGCAGCTCCTTCTCCACCTCGCGGTTCGCCACGTTGCAGGTGAACTGCACGAAGTCGATCTTGCGCGTGCGCATGATGTGGCCGGCGAGATCGTGGCGCCGCCCGTGGGACGTGGTAACGCCCACGTAGCGCACGCGCCCCTCGGCCTTCATCCGCTGCAGGATCGGCAGGTGGGTCTCCCAGTCGAGGAAGTTGTGAACCTGCAGGAGATCGAAGCGCCTCACCTTCCATAGCTCGCGCGACGCTTGCACCTGCCGCCGGCCCGCGAGCGCGCCCACGGTCCAGACCTTGCTCGCGGCGAAGAGCCGGCCCGCGGCATTCGCGGGCATGCGCTCGCCCAGCACCTGCTCGGACGACGCGTACATGGGCGAGGAATCGACGAGACGGCCGCCCGCGGCGAAGAAGTCGGAGAGGATCGCCGCGCGCGTGGCGCCGGCCGCGGCGTCTCCCGCGACGTCGAACGTGATCCACGTTCCCATGCCGATCGCGGGAAGGCGCTCGCCGGAGGACGGGATCGGGCGCTCGAGGGGCGCGGGGGCCGCGTGCGCCGCGGGCAACAGCGCGCCCACCGTCGCCGCGGCGAGGAACCCGATCGCTTCGCGCCGGTCCATCGAGCGCCCCTTTCACGCAAGATCGCGATGCTAGACTAGCCGGCCGATGCTACACCCGCTCGCCGACGCCCTCATCCTCGGAGTGGTGGAGGGACTCACCGAGTTCCTTCCCGTCTCCTCCACCGGCCACCTCATCATCGTCTCGGACCTGCTGGGCGAGAACGGCGAGAAGGGCAAGATCTTCGACGTCGTGATCCAGCTCGGCGCGATCCTCGCGGTGTGCTGGGAGTTCCGCGTGCGCATCCGGCAGGCCTTCGCGGGGCTCGCGACGGATCCCGTGCAGCGGCGCTTCGCCGCGAACCTCCTCGTCGCATTCCTGCCGGCGGCCATCGTCGGGCTCGCGTTCGAGCGCGTCATCAAGGAGTACCTCTTCGATCCGCGCACCGTGGCCGCCGCGCTGGTGTTCGGCGGCATCGCGATCTTCGCGATCGAGCGCTGGTACTCGCGCCAGCGCGCGCCGCGCGTGATGAGCATGTACGACATGACGTGGCTCGACGCGCTCAAGGTGGGCATCGCGCAATGCTTCGCGCTCATCCCCGGCACCTCGCGCTCCGGCGCCACCATCATGGGCGGGATGCTCTTCGGGCTCTCGCGCAACGTCGCCACCGAGTTCTCGTTCTTCCTCGCGATCCCGGTGATGTTCGCGGCGACCGGCTACGAGATGGTGAAGAACCACGCGCTCTTCTCCGCCGACGACCTCGCGATGATCGGCGTGGGCTTCGCCGTGAGCTTCGCGGCGGCGCTGGTGGCGGTGAAGGCGCTCATCCGCTACGTCGCCCACCACGATTTCCGGGTGTTCGGCGGCTACCGGATCGCGCTGGGGATCGTCGTGCTCGCGTACTTCCTGCGCTGAAGGAGCGTTTCAGGCGACCGCGGCCTCGGAGGTGTAGCGCTTGATGAGCGCCAGGAGCTGGTCTTCCTGGTACGGCTTGCCCATGTACTCGTTCACGCCGATCTCGAGCGCGTGGTTGCGGTGCTTGTCCGCGGTGCGCGAGGTGATCATGATGATCGGGATCGCGCGCGTGCCCTGGTCGGCGCGGACGTTCCTCGCGAACTCGAAGCCGTCCATGCGCGGCATCTCCACGTCGAGCAGGATGCAGTCGGGCTTCGTGTCCTGGAGCTGCTGCAGGGCGTCCACGCCGTCCTTCGCCGTCGCGACCTCGTAGCCTTCGCGGGCGAGCATGCGGCTCGTGATCTTGCGCACCGTGAGCGAATCGTCCACCACCATCACCAGCGGCGCGCCCGATTTCTGCTCCACGGTGAACGCGGGCTCCGCGGGCTTCGGCGCCGGGCGCACGACATCCACGCCCACCGGCGTCTCGCGGTGCACGAGCTGCACCGGGTTCAGGATCAGCACGACCTGGCCGTTGCCGAGCACGGTGGCGCCCGCGATGCCCGAAAGGCGCGAGAGCTGCGGGCCGATGGTTTTCACCACCACCTCGCGGTTGCCGATGATCTCGTCCACGCGGATCGCCGCGCGCTGCACGCCGCTCTTCAGGAGCAGCACCGGGATCTGGCGCGCCGGCACGGGCGTGTCGATCTCGCCCAGCAGCGGCAGCAGCGAGCGCAGCGGATAGCGGTTGTCCTTCCAGGAGATCTCGCCCTTCGCCACGGCCTCGGCATAGTCGGCGGACTTGAGCTCCTGCACCTGCTCGACCATCACGGTCGGCACGGCGTAGATCGAGGGGCCCGCGCGCAGCATCACCGCCTGCGTCACGGCGAGCGTGAGCGGGAGCGTGATGGTGAAGGTGGCGCCGCGTCCCGGCGAGGAGGCGATCTCGACGCGCCCGCCCAGCGACGTGATCTCGTTCTTCACGACGTCCATGCCCACGCCGCGGCCCGCGATCTGGTTCACCTCGGAGGCGGTCGAGAAGCCGGGCATGAAGATGAACTGCGCGAGCTGCGGCTCGGGAAGCTCCACGTCCGGCGCGAGGAGGCCGGCGTTCACCGCCTTCTCGCGGATGCGCGCGAAGTTCAGTCCCGCGCCGTCGTCGGTCACGGTGAGCACCACCTCGTTGCCGCGCTGCACCGCGTCGATCGCGATCTCGCCGATCTCGGCCTTGCCGGCGGCCATGCGCTGCGCGGGCTTCTCGATGCCGTGCGCGATGGCGTTCCTCAGCAGGTGCTCGAAGGGCGCGGTGATCTTCTCGAGCACCGAGCGGTCGAGCTCCGTGCGCGTGCCCTTGAACTCGAGGTTCGCCTTCTTGTCGAGCTCCTTCGCCGTCTGGCGCACGACGCGGTAGAAGCGGTCGGCGAGGTTGCCCAACGGCACGAGGCGCACGCCCATGAGCCCCTGCTGCAGCTCGCGGTTGAGCCGCGCCTGGGCGTGGATCGCGAGCTCCACCTCGTCGAGGTTCTTCTGCAGGCCCTGGTGCAGCGTGATCACGTCGCCCAGCGACTCGGCGAGGAAGCGCGTGAGCTCCTGCATGCGCGAGAAGCGGTCGAACTCGAGCGGGTCGAACGTCTCGCCCGACTCCTCCTTCGCCTTGATCGTGCTCTGCATCTGCGACTCGGAGGCGATCTCGATCTCGCGCAGCTGCGCGCGCATGCGCGAGATGTTGTCGGTGAGGTCGCCCAGCGCGCGCTTGAAGGCGGTCATCTCGCCCTCGATGCGCGAGCGCGCGATCGACAGCTCCCCCGCCTCGTTCACGAAGCGGTCGATCATCTCCGCGTTCACGCGCAGCAGCGCCGCGCGGCTCTCGCGCAGCTCCGGCGGCAGCGCCGCGCGCTCGGCCTTCTCCTGCGCCGCCGCGGCGATCACCGCGAGCGCGCCCGGCTTGTCCTTCTGGTGCTCGAAGACCGCGGCGACCGGGACCTCGATCGCCTCGGCCTCGAGGATGTCCTCGCCGCGCGCCAGGCGCTCGAGCGACATGGAGAAGCGGTCCACGCGCTCCTCGATCTCGTCGAACTGCCTCGCGTCGGGGACCTCGACCTCGTCGATCGCGTTCACGCGCGCCTCGAGGATGTGCGCGAGCTCGCCCAGCCGCATGAGGCCGGTCATGCGCGCGCTGCCCTTGAGGGTGTGCAGGTGGCGCTGCAGCTCGCCCGCCGGCGCGTGGTCCGCGGGCGCCGCCTTCCAGCGACGCACGCCCTCGCTCACCGCGGGCAGGATCTCCTTCGCCTCGTCGAGGAAGACCGGGAGCAGGTCGCGGTCCACGTCGTCGTGGATCTTCCTCTGCTCCTTGCCGGCCTCGAACGGGCGCGCCGGCTCCTGCGGCTCGGGAATGGCCGCGGCCTGGGCGGCGAGGGCGGCGGCAGCCCCGGCCGGGATGGCGATCGGTTCCGCCGCGATCTCCGGCGACTTGGCCGGCTCGGGCTGCGGCTCGGTCACGAGCGCGGGCGCCGGCTCGGTTGCGGGCGCCGGCTCGGTGGCGGGCGCCGCCTGGGCGGATTCCTCGATGCCGAGCGGCGCGGTGAGATCGAGCGACGGCATTTCCGCCGCGGCCGCCGCCTCCTCACCCGTCGGCCTCGCGGCCTGCAGCGCATCGCGCACCACGCCGGGCATGCGGATATGCGTGCCCTCGCCGGTGCGGCGCGCCTCGCGCAGCCCCTCGCGCAGGGTGCCGAGCTCGGCGATCACGTCGTCGCGCGGATACGGCAGCGCCATGCCGCGGACCGATTCCACCATCGCGGTGAGGGCATCGACCGCGCGGCGCGTGACCTCGAGGCGGTGCGCGTCGAACTCGGGCGGCAGGTCCATCGCATCCTGCAGCCACTTCTCGAGCGCGTAGGCGAGCGCGGCCACGTCCTCGAAACCGGTGGTGCGCGACGAGCTGGACAGCGTATGCGCGGCGCGCATGAATTCGGGCTCGACCGGATGCAGCGGGTCGGCCTCGAGCAGGCGCATCTGCTCCTGCAGCGCGGCGACGTGCTGCTCGGCTTCGCCCATGTAGATGACGAAGAGCGGCCGGGGAAGCGCCACGGAACCGATCGTGGCCAGCTCCTCCTCGGGAGACCGCGCCTCTTCGCCCTGCGACTCGGGCGCCGGCTCGGCGGCCGGCGGCGCGAAGAGCTCGGCGAGGTCCGGCATGGGCGCGGCCGCCGCGTCCTGCGGCGCCTTTTCCTCGGCGGCCGGTTGCGCGCCGATGCCGAGCGACTCGAAATCGAGCGAGAAGTCCTGCTCGGCCTGCAGCGGCTCCGCCTTCGGGGGCTCCGGCTGCGGCGCTTGCGGGGGTGCGGCCTCCGCAGGCTTCGCGGCCTCGGGCGGCGCCGACTCGAGCTCCAGCGCAGGCGGCGCCGTCGCTTCGATCGCATGCGATTGTGGCGGCGCTGCGGCCGGTGATTGCTCGGCTGCCGCTTCGGCCGGCGCGGCCTCGCGAGCCGCGACGGGCGCGGGCGCCTCGTGATCGCTCTTCAACGCCTCCGCGCGGCGCACGATCTCCGCACCGTCGATCGGGGTGGCGCCGCCTTCCTTGAGCCCCTCCACCCAGCCGGCGAAGGATTCGCGGGCAAGGCCGATGAAGTCGAGGAGCGCGGGCGTGGCCGGCTTCTCCTCCTTCAGCCACTTGTTCATGACCTGCTCGCACTGCCACGCCATCTCGCCCAGCTCGGTGAGCCCGACCATGCGGCCGCTGCCCTTGAGCGTGTGGAAGCCGCGGCGGATCGTCGTGAGCGCCTCGCGGTCGTGCGGCGCCTCGCGGCACGCCGCGAGGTGGCTCTCGATGGTGCCGATCACCTCGCCGGCCTCCTCGAGGAAGATCTCGAGCAGCTCCTTGTCGATCTCCGCGCCGGGCGCGTCCACGAGTTGCACCACTTGCGGGGTGGGCGTCTCGGGCGGCTTCTGGGGCGCGAGGTCCTGGAGCGCGCGGAAGACGCCGGTATCCGGCCCCACCGCCTGCTTGATCACCTGCAGCACTTCCTCGCTCTTGCGCGCGATGGCCGAATCGGCGACCACCGCGGCGTCGCGCTGCAGGTCGCCCACCGCCTTCTCGAGCCGCTCGCGCGTCTGCTCCTCGGGCTTCTCCTTCCAGTCCTCGTAGAGCGCCTGCACCTTCTGCTTCTGCACGTCGATGTCGAGCGGCGACACCGTGCCGGTGCGGCGCACCTCGACCTCGGCCTGCGGCTCGGCGAGGCCGAAGCGCAGCAGGGCGGGCATCAACGCGGCGCGCGGCGAAGCGGCGCCTTCCTGGAGCGCCGCCACGAAGAGCCCGAGCGCGGAGAGGCCGTCGGCGACCATCTCGGCCGCCTCGCCCGTGCCGTCGACCGAGCCCTCGGCGAACTGCTGCACGCGCGCCATGACCGCCGCGTTGAGCGCCGCGGCGTCGGAAAGCTCGAGGATCATGAGCGCGCCCTGCACCTGCGCGAACTGCCCCGTGAGGGCCTTGAGCTCGCCGCGCTTCGCGGGATCGCGGAAGAAGCCGTCGAGCACCTGCTCGATGTTCTGCAGGTTCACCTGCACTTCCTGCCCGACCTGGAAGATGAGGAGCCTTTCCTGCGCGCGGCGCGTCATCTCGTCGAGGAGTCCGCCCTCGATCGCATCCATCGGCGCGAGCGGCTCGCCCGCCATGGCCGCGCGCACGCGCTCGGCGACGGTGCGCGCCTGGCGCGGGAAATCGGGGCCGAGCCGCGCGAGGTTCTCCAGCGCCGTCTCGACGAAGAGCATCGCCGTGGCGACCTCGAGCGCCTGGGACTCGGAGGGCGGAATCGCCTTCGCCTTGAGCTCGGGCGCGACTTCCGTGAGCCGCGCCAGCACGAGCTGCAGGTCCTTGCCGGGCAGCTTGCCCGCGCGCTCGGCGAGCACCAGCGCCTGCTTGCCGAAGGGCTCGAGCGCCGCGCGGTTGCCCGAGGTGTACTTGAGCCACGCGTCCTTCTGCTGGCCGGTGAGGTCGCGCAGCTCGCGCACGAGCGGCGCGAGCGCCTCGTCGTCGGCGACGCGCGCGCCGCGATCGGGCAGGTCGAGCAGCGCCTCGAGGCGGTAGGCGTCCTTGAGCAGCCCGATCCGCTCGGACACCGCGCGCGACCGGCCCACGACGAGCAGCAGGTCGCGGAAGAGCCGCTCGGGCACCTTCGCCGAGCCGTCGATGAGCTGCTTCACCTGCTGGTCGAGCTTGGCGAAGAAGGGCTTCGACGCGGGGCCCACCTCGGTGCCGCCGAAGACGAGCGAGTCGAAGAACGCCGCCGCCGCGGTCCAGAAGGCGCGGTTGGCCGTCGCGGCCTGCATCGACTCAATGGCGCACACCGCCGCATGCATCTGGCGCAGCGCCTCGGCGACGTCCGCGCCCTTGAGCATGCGCAGCAGCCCCTGCTGGTACTGGGCGCGCTGCAGCGCGAGCGCCTTGGAGAGGACCGAATC
>DASUXK010000586.1:0-4202 GCA_036377935.1 Usitatibacter sp. | reverse complement strand
TCCCGCAGCCGCTCTCGCCCACGAGCCCGAGCGTCTCGCCCTCCGCGATGTGGAAGCTCACCTCGTCGGCGGCATGCACCTGGCCCTTGCGGGTCGGGTAGTGCACGGTGAGCCTGCGCACCTCGAGCAGCGCGCTCATGGTCGAACCACCGCGGGCAGTCGATCCGCTTCCCAGCACGCGACGGCATGCCCGGGCGCCTTCGCCTCGAACGCGGGAGGGCCCGCGCGGCAAGCGTCCACGGCGTACGCGCAGCGATCCGCGAAAGCGCATCCGGCGATGGGCTCGCGGAGCGACGGCACCATGCCGGGGATCTCCTGCAGCCGCTGCCGCGCGCCATGTGCGGCGCCGAGCTTCGGCATCGAGTTCATGAGGCCGCGCGTGTAGGGATGGCGCGGCCGCGCGAAGAGCTCGCCGACCGGCGCCTCCTCGACCTTGCGGCCGGCGTACATGACGACCACGCGCTGCGCCATCTCGGCCACGACGCCCAGGTCGTGCGTGATGAGCAGGATCGCGGTGCCGGTCTTCGCCTGCAGCTCGCGCATGAGGTCGAGGATCTGCGCCTGGATCGTGACGTCGAGCGCGGTGGTGGGCTCGTCGGCGATGAGGAGCTTCGGGTCGCACGCGAGCGCCATCGCGATCATCACGCGCTGGCGCATGCCGCCCGACATCTGGTGCGGGTATTCGGCGGCACGGCGCGCAGGCTCGGGAATGTTCACGAGGCGCAGCAGCTCGATCGTGCGCGCCATCGCATCGGCGCGCGTCATCCCGCGATGCAGCACCAGCGATTCGGCGATCTGGCGCCCGATGGTGAGCACGGGGTTCAGCGACGTCATCGGCTCCTGGAAGACCATCGAGATCTCGTTGCCGCGCACCTTGCGCATCTCCGGCTCGGGCAGGCCCAGGAGGTCCCGCCCCTCGAAGCGGATCGAGCCGCCCACCACGCGCCCCGGCGGAGAGGCGATGAGCCGCATGATCGAGAGCGACGTCACGCTCTTGCCGCAGCCGGATTCGCCCACCAGCGCCAGCGTTTCGCCCGGATCGATCGAGAACGACACGCCGTCGACCGCGCGCACCACGCCGTCGCGCGTGAAGAAATGCGTCTTGAGGTCTTTCACCTCGAGGAGCGGCGCGGCCATCTACATCCTCCGGGCAAGCCGCGGATCCAGCGCATCGCGCAGCCCGTCGCCCATGAGGTTCACCGCGAGCACCGCGAGCGAGAGGCACACGCCCGGGAAGAAGATGAGGTAGTTGGCGAGCCCGAACATGCTGCGGCCCTCGGCCATGATGTTGCCCCAGCTCGGGATGTTGGGCGGGGTGCCCGCGCCGATGAAGGAGAGGATCGCCTCGGTGATCATCGCCGAGGCGCACACGTAGGTCGCCTGGACGAGGAGCGGCGCCATGATGTTGGGCAGGATGTGGCGCCAGAGGATGCGCGGCAGCGTCGTTCCGGCCGCCACCGCCGCCTGGACGTAGGGCTCCTCGCGCAGCGTCAGCACGAGGCTCCTCACCAGGCGCACCACGCGCGGGGTCTCGGCGAGCGTGATGGCGACGATCACGTTCTGCATGCTCGCGCGCGTGAGCGCCATCAGCGCGATCGCGAGGAGCACCGGCGGGATCGACATGAGCCCGTCCATCACGCGCATCACGATCGCATCCATCCAGCGGACGAACCCGGTGGCGAGCCCGATCGCGATGCCGAAGAGCGTGGTGAGGAGCGCCACGGAGATGCCGATCGCGAGCGACACGCGCGTGCCGTACACGACGCGGCTGTAGACGTCGCGCCCCATCATGTCGGTGCCGAACCACCATTGCGCACCGGGGGGCTTGAGGCGCTTCACCGGCGCGACCGCCTCCGGATCCACCGTAGCGAGCCACGGCGCGAGGAACGCCGCGAGGATCATGAGCAGCAGCACGACGGCGCCGGCGATGGCGGTCGGATGGCGGCGCAGCGCCTCGCGGAAATTGCGCCAGGTGGGCGAGGCGGGCTTCGGGGCGTCGATCGCGACGGCGGCCATGGGTCAGTACCGGATGCGCGGATCGAAGAGCATGTAGCTCAGGTCCACCGCGAGGTTCACCAGCACGTACGACGCGGAGAACAGCAGCACGACGCCCTGGATCACGGGGTAGTCGCGCCGCAGGATCGCATCGACCGTGAGGCGTCCGATCCCGGGCAGCGCGAACACGGTCTCGGTGACGATCGCGCCGCCGATGAGGAGCCCCACGCCGATGCCGATCACGGTCGCGATCGGCACCGCCGCGTTCTTGAGCGCGTGCCCGAGCAGGACCGCCTGCGGGGCGAGCCCCTTCGCCTGCGCGGTGCGCACGTAATCCTGCGCGAGCACGTCGAGCATCGCCGCGCGCGTCATCCTCGCGATGAGGGCGATGTACACCGTGCCGAGCGCGATGCTGGGCAGGATCAGGTGCCGGGCCCACTGCCAGAGGCCCTCGCTCATCGGGCGATAGCCCTGCACCGGCAGCCACTCGAGCTGGATCGAGAAGAGGTAGATCAGCATGTACGCGAGCACGAACACCGGCAGCGAGAACCCGCCCACCGAGAAGCCCATCACCGCGCGGTCGACCCAGCGGCCGGCGCGCGCGGCGGCGACGACGCCCAGCGGCACCGCGACGAGCACGGAGACTACCAGCGTGCAGAGCGTGAGCGAGAGGGTCGGCCCCACGCGCTGGCCGATGAGCGTGGTGACCGGCAGCTTGGTGAAGATCGAGATGCCGAGGTCGCCGTGCAGCAGGCGCCAGATCCACTGCCCGAAGCGCTCCAGGAACGGATCGTTGAGCCCCAGCGCCTCGCGGATGTTGGCGATGTCCTGGCTGGTGGCCGCGTCACCGGCGAGGATCGCCGCCGGATCCCCGGGCGTGAGGTAGAGCAGGAGGAAGACGACGAACGCGACCACCGCCATGACGACGATGGTCGCGATCAGACGCCTGGCGACATAAGCGAACAAGTGCTTGGCGCGGTTGGGTTCGTTGCCCGATGGCGTTGAGCGGCGACCTTCGGCCGCCCGCTCAACGCCGTTCCCGATCGACTTCTATCGCTGCGCTTCCTACTTCTTCTCTACGTTCCACAACAAGTTGATCGGCGCGATGATGAGCCCGCTGATGTTCTTGCGGTACGCGGTGGGCAGGATGAACTGGCCGGTCGGGACGAACGGCACGAACTCGAACGCGTGCTTCTGCACCGCGTCGGCCGCGGCCTTGGATTCCGCCGGAGTCCTGGCGTGGAACCACGCCTCGCGCAGCTCCTCGGTCTTCGGGTCGTCCGGCCAGCCGAACCAGGCGCCCTTGCCGTTGGCGCGAACCGGGAAGTCCACGGCGGGGTTCACCATGTCGGGGCCCACGAGCCAGGTGTGGAAGATGTTCCAGCCGCCCTTCGCCGGCGGCTCCTTCACCGCGCGCCGCGTGATGAGCGTGCCCCAGTCGCCCGCCTGGATCTCGGCGTTGACGCCGATCTTCTTCAGGTTCTCCAGCGTGAGGAGCGACTGCGAGTGCACGATCGGCTGGTCGGTGGCGTCGATGATCACCACCTTCTCGCCCTTGTAGCCCGATTCCTTCACGAGCTGCTTCGCCTTCTCGATGTTGCGCTTGCCCATCAGCGGCTCGGCGCCGACGTGCGAGGAGAGGGGCGTCCCGCAGGTGAAATACGAATAGCACGGCTTGCCGTTCTTCTTGTCGCCGGCGATGCCGATCACGTAGTCGTTCTGGTCGACCACGTAGAGCAGCGCCTGGCGCATCTTCTCGTTGTTGAACGGCGGGTACAGGAAGTTGAAGCGCAGGATGCCCATCGAGCCCAGCGGGTCGATGTTCTTCACGACGAGGTCCTTGTTCCTTGCCAGCAGCGGGATGAGGTCGGGCGGCATCTGCTCCCAGATGTCCGCCTCGCCCGCGTTCATCGCGGCGGCCGCGGTGGCCGAATCCGGGATGTAGATCCACTCGACGCGGTCGACCTTCACCACCTTGCCGCCCGAGGCCCAGGAAGGCGCTTCCTTCCTCGGGATGTAGTCGGTGTTCTTGACGTAGACCACCTTGTTGCCCGGCACCCACTCGGCCTTCACCATCTTGAACGGGCCCGACCCGGTGGGATCGTCGATGTTCTTGAACGCATCCGTTTTCGCAATGCGCTCCGGCATGATGAAGGGCACGTTCGACGAGGGCTTGGCGAGCGCCTCGAGGGTCAGCGGGAACGGCG
>DASUXK010000585.1:0-6180 GCA_036377935.1 Usitatibacter sp. | reverse complement strand
ATACGACCGCCGAGAGGAAAAATTATCGCAGACACGCGGTCCGACGTCAACCCGAGGTGACGTCCGACCGGCCCATGGCGCCCCGTCGGACGCCCCGTTTCCGGTCCAGGGAAGGTGGGGCTAGGCGGGCCGCCTTTCAAGCACCGCCTGGGCGAGCGTGCCGCTATCCACGTGCTCCAGCTCGCCGCCCACGGGGAGCCCCCGGGCGATGCGGGTGAGGGTGAGCCCCTTGCCCGCGAGGAGCTCGCCGATGTAGTGCGCCGTCGCCTCCCCTTCCACCGTGAAATTGGTGGCGAGGATCACCTCCTTCACCGTCGCGTCCGTCGCCCGCTTCACGAGGCGGTCCAGGTGAATCTCGCGCGGGCCGATCCCGTCCAGCGGCGAAAGCCGCCCCATCAGCACGAAATAGAGGCCCGAGTAGCTCTGGCTCTGCTCCATCATCAGGAGGTCGCCCGGCGATTCGACCACGCACAGCAGCGAGGCGTCGCGCCGCGGCGAGGCGCAGAGCGAGCAGACCTCCGATTCCGTGAACGTGTTGCACCGGGCGCAGTGCCGGATGCGCGCGAGCGCCTCCGAGAGCGCCTCGGAGAGCTTCGCCGCCCCGGTCGTATCCCGCTGCAACAGGTGATAGGCCATGCGCTGCGCCGACTTGGGCCCCACGCCCGGTAGGCATCGCAGGGCCTGGATCAGCTGGTCGAGCGCGGCCGGCTTATCCATCGGCACTTAGAAGGGAAGGCCCATCCCGGGCGGCAGGTTCAGGCCCGCGGTGAAGCCGGCCATCTTGGCCTGCGCGGTGGCATCGGCCTTCGCGACCGCGTCGTTCATCGCGGCCATGACGAGGTCCTCGAGCATGTCCTTGTCCTCGCCGAGGAGGCTGGGATCGATCGTCACGCGCTTCACCGCGTGCTTGCAGGTCATCACCACCTTCACGAGGCCGGCTCCGGACTGCCCCTCGACCTCGATCGTCGCGAGCTCCTCCTGGACGCGCCGCATGTTCTCCTGCATCTGCTGCGCCTGCTTCATCAGGGCGCCGAGTCCGCCTTTGTTCATCATGACGTCACCTCTTCTGGCTCGATGGTTGGCCGGCCTCGCCGTCTTCGGTGGGCCGGATGGAGGAGGACACCACTTCGGCGCCCAGGTCGCGCACCAGGTCGCGCACGAAGGGATCGTCCTCGATCGCCTCGGCGGCGTTGGCCTGGCGCTCCGCCATCTCCTGGGACTTCTTCGCCGCAACGCTGTTTCCGTTGGTCCCGCCGATCCGCACGGTAATGCGCAGGTTTGCGCCGAGGTGCGGAACGAGCGCCGCCTTGAGCTTCTCCTGATACGCCTTCTCGGCATACATGCGGTGCGTTTCCGGAACGACGAGATCGAGGTGGCCGTTCTCGAAGGACGCGAGCTCGCCGTGACGCGCGACCATCCCCGCCATGCCCGTGAGGCCGAGCTTCTCGACGAAGGCGCCCCAATCGCCCTCGAACGCGATCGCACCACCCGCCGGGGAAGGGGCCGAAGCAGGCGCTTCGGATGCCGGAGATGGGGCAGGACCTGAAGCCGGTCGCGTGGCCGAGGGCGCAGGCGGCCGGGCGAACTTCGCCGCCGCCTGCTTGGCTACCGGCGATTCGCGGGGCGCGCGCGGCGAATCGGAGGGCTTCACGAACGAAAGCATGCGCAGCAGCCCCATGCTGAAGCCGGCGAACTCGTCGGGCGCGAGCGAGAGGTCGCGGCGCGCGAGGATCGCGACCTGGTAGAGGACCTGCACCTGGCCCGCATCGAGGCGCTGCGCGAGCGCCGCCACGCGGGAAGCATCCGGATCGTCGGCCGGCGGCTCGATGCCCGCCTGCGCGAGCGCCACGCGATGCAGCATCGCGGCGATCTCCTCGAGCGCGCCATCGAGCGAGACGCTGCGGCTCGCGACGCGCTCGGCCTCGCGCACGGTGCCCGGCCCATCGCCTTCCACGACGCGCTCGAGGAGCGGCCACAGGAGATCGCCGCCGAGCGAGCCCAGCATGTCCGTGACCTGGGCCGCGGTCACCTTGCCCGCGCCGTGGGCGATGGCCTGGTCGAGGAGGCTCAGGCTATCGCGCAGGCTTCCCGCCGCGGCCTTGCCGAGCTGCTGCAGCGCCGGCTCCTCGTAGGCGACCTTCTCCGCCTCGAGCACGTTCTTCAGGTGCTGGGCGATGAGCGCAGGCGCGAGCGGCTTGAGGTTGAACTGGAGGCATCGCGACAGGACCGTCACCGGGAGGCGCTGCGGATCCGTGGTCGCGAGGATGAACTTCACGTGCTCGGGCGGCTCCTCGAGCGTCTTCAGCATCGAGTTGAACGCATGCCGCGAGAGCATGTGCACCTCGTCGATGATGTACACCTTGAAGCGCCCCGAGACCGGCATGTACTGCGCGGTGTCGAGGAGCTCGCGCATCTCGTCGACCTTGGTGTTGGTGGCCGCGTCCACCTCGAGCAGGTCCACGAAGCGCCCGGCGTCGATCTCGGTGCACGCGCGGCACTTCCCGCAGGGATGCGCGGTGATGCCGGTCTCGCAGTTGATCGCCTTGGCGAGGATGCGGGCGAGGGTCGTCTTGCCGACGCCACGCGTCCCGGTGAAGAGGTACGCGTGGTGCAGTCGCTTCGACTCGAGGGCGTTCGTGAGGGCCGTGACGACGTGCGGCTGCCCCACGATCTCCTCGAACACCCGGGGACGCCACTTTCGGGCCAGTACCTGGTAAGTCATGAATTCTGTGGCGAGCCTGACCCCCGGCACTTGAAGGAATCGACTATGGCTGCTTCGTTCCCGACCTGACCAGGTTCATCGCTCTTCAATGCGGGGAGGCCCGCCGAGGAGAATTATGACACGCCGCGAGCCGGTCCGACCGCGCAGGTGCGCAATCCCGCGAACACGTCGTCGCGATGCGGCAGGTAGAAGTTGCGGAACCGGTTGTGCACCAGCCGCGAGCGCGTGGCGAAGCTCCCGCCGCGCAGCACGAAGTGCGTGTGGAACCACGGCTCCGAGTACTCGCGGTACGGGTCGGGCGCGAAGCCGGGATAGGGAGAGAAGGCGCTCGCGGTCCATTCCCACACGCCGCCCAGGAGGAGGCGCAGGCCCGATCGCGAGGGGCGCGGATCGTCGAGCGCGCACGACGGGCCGCCATGGCGATAGTCGAGCGCCGGGCCGCCCGCCACGAACGAGTCGCCCCACGGATAGCGATCCGAAGCGCCGCCGTTGCGCGCCGCGAACTCCCATTCGGCCTCGGTGGGGAGCCGACGCCCCGCCCAGCGGCACCAGGCCTGCGCCTCGTGCAGCGTCACATGGACCATCGGCGCGGAGGGATCGAGCGCAATCCATCGATCGAAGCGGCGAACGAGCCAGCCGTCGCCGTCCCGCCGCCAATCGCGCGGCATGCGGCGCTGCGCCGTCCCGCGCCATTCCCATCCCGCCTCGCTCCACCATTCCCGGCGCTCGTAGCCGCCCTCCTCGACGAATGCCGCGAACTCGCCCTGGCGCACGGGCAAGCGGGAGATCGCGAAGGGCGCCACGCGCACGCGGCTCGCCCACTTCTCGTTGTCGAACACGAATTCCCGCGTGCCGCGCGCGGTCCCCATGTCGAACTCGCCGCCTTCGAACACGACATCCCCGGCAGGCTCCGGGCCGCCGCTCGGCGGATCGAGCGCGCCCAGCGCCGGCGCGGGCAGCGCGAGCGACTGCAGCGTCATGAGGAGCGCCTCGCCGTGCATGTCCTCGTGGAGCAGCGCGAGCTGGAAGAAATAGCGCTCGTCTTCCGGCGTGCGCGCGAGCCGGGCGAGCGTCGCTTCGAGGACGTCCTCCATGTAGCGGCGAAGATCGCGCTCCGGGGGATACGGCAGGTGCCAGCGGCTGTCGTGGGGCACGGTGCGCGAATCGAAGAGCGCATCCGCCCCCTCGAGGATCGAGGGCTTGATCGCGCCGTCGGGCGACTGGCGCAGGCACCAGAACTCCTGGAACCACGCGATGTGCGCGAGCTCCCAGAGCGGGGGGTTCACGATCGGGATGCAGGCAACGGCGCACGCGAGGTCGAGGTGCGCGTAGATCCCGAGCGTCCGCTCCCGGGCGTCGAGCAGCGCCGCCGCGAGCGCCTCGCGTTCGTATAATCCGCCGATGGCCTCGCTCGCGAAACCTGTGGTCTGCATCGTGACGCCCGGGACGAGAAGCGCGAACAACGGCAACTGGCGCACCGCGGTGCGGTGGGCCGGAATGTTGCGCGATCGCTATCGGCCCATTGTACAGACGGCGTGGAGCGGCGAACGCGCGGATGTCCTCATCGCGCTGCACGCGCGGCGCAGCGCCGAGTCCATCGCGCGCTTCCACGAGCGGGCCGAGGGCCGGCGCATGGCGGTGGTGCTCACCGGGACCGATCTCTACAAGGACCTTCCGGATAGCCGGGAAGCGGCCGCCTCGCTCGACGGTGCCGATCGCATCGTGGTGCTGCAGGACGATGCGCTGCGGCTCCTGCCGGCCCAGTGGCGGCGCAAGGCGCAGGTGATCTTCCAATCCGCGCCGCTCCTCGCGACGCGCCCCAAGGCGCGCGGCCGGCTGGACTGCGTGATGGTGGGACACCTGCGCGACGAGAAGGACCCGCGCACGCTCTTCGAGGCCGTGCGCCGCATTCCCCGCGAGCTCGCGATCCGCGTGCGGCACATCGGCGCGCCGCTCGATCCGGCGCTCGGCGATGCGGCGCGTGCGCTCGCCCAGGAAGATCCGAGATATCGCTATGTCGGCGCGCTTCCCCACGGGCTCGCACGCGTCGCCATCCAGCGCGCGCACGTCCTCGTCCATCCCTCGGTCGTCGAAGGCGGCGCCAACGTGATCGTCGAGGCGGTGACCGCCGGGACGCCGGTCATCGCGAGCCGCATCTCGGGAAACGTCGGCATGCTCGGTCGCGACTATCCGGGCTTCTTCGCCCCGCGCGATGCGCAGGCGCTCGCGAAGCGGCTCGTGCAGGCGCTGGAAGAACCGGCGGCCCTCGCGTGTTTGCGTTCCGCCTGCGCGCGGCGCAAGCGGCTCTTCCGCCCGCAGGCCGAGGCGGCCGCGATACGGTCCCTCGCGGCGAGCCTCCTCGCCGGGCGGTAAAATCGCGATTGACGATCCAGCGGAGAAGAAGATGGACATGCAGGTCCGGTTGACCCAGTTCAGCCATGGCGGCGGTTGCGGCTGCAAGATCGCCCCCGGCGTGCTCGAGCAGATCCTCGCGAAGAGCGCGCCCGGGATCGTGCCGAAGGAGCTCCTCGTGGGCATCGAGACCAGCGACGATGCCGCGGTCTACCAGATCAACGAGCGCCAGGCGATCGTCGCGACGACCGACTTCTTCATGCCGATCGTGGACGACCCGTTCGACTTCGGCGCCATCGCGGCCACCAACGCGATCTCGGACGTCTATGCGATGGGCGGGCAGCCGCTCTTCGCGCTCGCGCTGGTCGGCATGCCGGTGAACCAGCTCCCGCTCGAGGTGATCCGCCGGATCCTCGAGGGCGGCGAGTCGGTGTGCGCGCGCGCCGGCATTCCCGTCGCGGGCGGACACACCATCGACTCGGTCGAGCCGATCTACGGGCTGGTCGCGATCGGGCTCGTCGATCCGCGCAACCTCAAGCGCAACGCGGGGGCGAAGCCGGGCGACAAGCTCATCCTCGGCAAGCCCCTCGGCGTGGGCATCTACAGCGCCGCGTTGAAGAAGGGCAAGCTCGACGACGCCGGCTACAAGGCGATGATCGAGGCGACCACGAAGCTCAACACGCCCGGCACGCGCCTCGGGCAGATGGAGGAGGTCCACGCCCTCACCGACGTCACCGGCTTCGGCCTCCTGGGGCACCTCTTCGAGATCGCGAAGGGCTCCCGGGCCGCGGCTCGCGTGGAATGGTCGAAGCTGCCCCTCCTTCCCCACGCGGTCGATCTCGCGCGCGAGGGGAGCGTGACCGGCGCGTCGGCCCGCAACTGGGCCGGCTACGGCGTGAAGATGACCCTCGGCGCGAAGATCGGCGACGCCGAGAAGGCGCTCCTCACCGATCCGCAGACGAGCGGCGGCCTGCTCGTCGCCTGCGCGCCGCAGGCCTGCGACGCCGTGCTCGACATCTTCCGCGCCGAAGGCTTCGGGGACGCCGCGGTCATCGGCGAGGTCGCGGAAGGAGCGCCCGCCGTCAGCGTCGCCTGACCCCCCTTTT
>DASUXK010000584.1:0-2290 GCA_036377935.1 Usitatibacter sp. | reverse complement strand
CGATCGCGCGGTGCAGCATCACCGGCGTCCTGCGCGTGTTGTCTTCGGCGACGTACTCGGCGGAAAGCCGTGCCGGCATCTGGAAATCGACCTGCATCGTGCCGACCTGCCAGGAGCGCCCGAGCGAATCCTTGAGGTGGTACTCGATCTTCGGGCCGTAGAACGCACCCTCGCCCGGCAGCTCGTCCCACGTGGCGCCGCATGCGCGCAGGGCCGCCCGCAGCGCCTCCTCGGCCTTCGTCCATTGCTCGTCGCTGCCGATGCGCTTGTCGGGGCGCAAGGCGAGCTTCACCGTGATGTCCTCGAAGCCGAAGTCGCGGTAGACCTGGAACGAAAGCCGATGGAAGGCCACGCACTCGGGCTCGATCTGCTCCTCGGTGCAGAAGATGTGCCCATCGTCCTGCGTGAAGCCGCGCACGCGCATGATCCCGTGCAGCGCACCCGAAGGCTCGTTGCGGTGGCACGAGCCGAACTCGCCGTAGCGCAGCGGCAGGTCGCGGTAGCTGCGCAGGTCCGAGTTGAACGTGAGGATGTGTCCCGGGCAGTTCATCGGCTTGATCGCGTACTCGCGCTTCTCGGACTCCGTGACGAACATGTTGTCCTTGTAGTTCTCCCAGTGCCCGGAGCGCTCCCACAGCGACTTGTCGAGGATCATCGGGCAGCGGATCTCCTGGTAGCCGTTGTCGCGGTACACCGCGCGCATGTACTGCTCCACCTGCTGCCAGAGCGCCCACCCCTTCGGGTGCCAGAAGACCATGCCCGGCGACTCGTCCTGCATGTGGAAGAAGTCGAGGCTGCGCCCGAGCTTGCGGTGGTCGCGCTTCTCCGCCTCCTCGAGCATGTGCAGGTACGCTTCCTGGTCCTCCTTCCTCGCCCACGCGGTGCCGTAGATGCGCTGCAGCATCTCGTTCTTCGAGTCCCCGCGCCAGTACGCGCCCGCCACCTTCATCAGCTTGAAGACCTTGAGCTTGCCCGTGGACGGCACGTGCGGGCCGCGGCACAGGTCGATGAAGTCGCCCTCGCGGTAGAGGCTGATGCCCTGTTCCGACGGGATGGAGGCGATGATCTCGGCCTTGTACTTCTCGCCGATGCCGTTGAAGAACTTCACCGCCTCGTCGCGGTTCCACTCCTCGCGCTTCACCGGGATGTCCTTCTTCGCGAGCTCCGCCATGCGCTTCTCGATCGCCGCGAGGTCCTCCGGCGTGAAGGGCCGCTTGTACGCGAAGTCGTAGTAGAAGCCGTTCTCGATCACCGGCCCGATGGTCACCTGCGCGTCGGGGAAGAGCTCCTTCACGGCGTAAGCGAGGAGGTGCGCCGCCGAATGGCGAATGAGGTCGAGGCCCTCGGGGTCCTTGTCGGTGACGATGGCGAGCTTCGCGTCGCGGTCGATCCGGTGGCTGGTGTCGACGAGCCTGCCGTCCACCTTCCCGCCGAGCGCGGCCTTCGCGAGTCCCGGCCCGATGGATGCCGCGACTTCCCCAACCGTCACGGGCTTGTCGAATTTCCGGACGGAGCCGTCCGGGAGCGTGATGTCGATCATGTGCCTTGCCCTGGAATGAAAAAAGCGCGGACGAGCCGCGCTTTCTCGAGACGAAAAAGGTCCGCGCCCGCCCTACCGGGAAATCTCCCGCGGCATAGTCGGCGGTCTCATAACCATGTCGGCCCTTCCTGCCGTTTTCATTTCGTCATTCTACCGCGCGCGCGCCGCCGCTGCTGCAGGCCCACGGCGAGCAAGCCGAGCGCCCGCCCGGCGGCTGCGCCATGCCCGCTCGCATCAGGCTCCCGCGTCGGCCGTGCCTCGCGCGCAGCTCGCGAGCAGCTGCGGAAGGTGCGACGGGTCGAGCGGCTTCACGAGGTGCGTATCGAAGCCGGCCTCCGAGGACTTGCGGCGGTCCTCCTCGGTGCCGTAGCCGCTCAACGCGACGATGTACGTCTCGACCATCCCGAGGTCGCGACGCATGCGCGCCACCACCTCGTGGCCGTTGAGGCCCGGAAGCCCGATGTCCATGAAGATGAGGTCGGGACGATACTCGCGCGCCACCTCGAGGGCCTGCGGCCCGTCGTGCGCCTGGCGCGTCTTCTGCCCGAGGAGCTCGAGCATCATCGCGAGCGTCTCGGCGGCATCCAGGTTGTCGTCCACGATGAGCACGCGCCGCTCGCCCTGCTTCGCGGCGGGCTCCGAGGATTTCTGCGCTTCGTCGGGAAGGTCGTGCCGGGCCGCGCGCGGCAGCCGGATCGTGAAGACGCTGCCCTGGCCCAGGCCGTCGCTGTGGGCTTCCACGGCGCCGCC
>DASUXK010000583.1:0-3784 GCA_036377935.1 Usitatibacter sp. | reverse complement strand
AAACGAAATCGAGGCGGCCGTTTCGCACTTAGGAAAATGTGGTCTGTCCCCGGTTTTCGTCAGCTGGCGTCCCAGCCGCGTTTCGGGCGGCCGAAGAGCATGAGGCCGAGCGAGGTGCCGAAGCCCCACGCGGCGTTGGCGAGGAAGGCGGCGGCCATCGCCATGGGAACGGCGCCCGCGGCGATGCCGTGGCCCTTGATCGGGTCGACCACGAACCAGGCGACGACGGAGAGCGCGAAGGCGCCGAAGAGCGTGCCGGCGACGAGGAGCGCGCCTCCCCACAGCCCCATGAAGAACGCGGCGAAGATCACGCCCCACACCGCGCCCCAGAACAGCTGCGACCCGATCTGCGGCACGCCCCACGGCCCGGTCGAGGTGGCCGAGTAGAGCGGATGGTTCGTGGACTGCACCAGGTTCAGGAGCGCGAGCAGGCCCTCGTGGAAGATCAGCACGGAGAGCGCGCCGGCGACGAGGCCCGTGAGGAGCCATCGCCCGCCGGGCGTGGTCGCGGCCGGATGGTAGCGAAGCTGGTAGGTCGACATGGCGAGCCTCCTCTTGCTGTGACGTAGGAATGGACTCGCGCGGCCGGCGAGTCGTTCGGGCGCGCGCGGGTCCGTTCGGCCCATGGGCAGTCGCATATACTCGCGGCACCTTGCCCGAGGAGGAGCCCCGATGGCGGTCGGCACCACCCACGACCCGGTCCACGTCGAGCGCGAACGCCAGCCGCGCGCGCTCTCCACGCTCTTCTTCACCGAGATGTGGGAGCGCTTCAGCTACTACGGCATGCGCGCGCTCCTCGTGCTCTACCTCGTGCATGCCCTGGGCTACGAGCGCTCCGATGCGCTCGAGCTCTACGCCACCTACACCGGCCTCGTCTACATCACGCCGATCCTCGGCGGCTACCTCGCCGACCGCTACCTCGGCACGCGCAAGGCGATCCTCGTGGGCGGGATCACGATGGCGATGGGCCATTTCGCGATGGCGTTCCCCTCGCTGCTGCATCTCGCGCTGGGGCTCCTCGTCGCGGGCAACGGCTTCTTCAAGCCCAACATCACGACGCTCCTCGGCACTTTCTATCGCGAGAACGATCCGCGCCGCGATCCCGGCTTCACGTTCTTCTACATGGGCATCAACCTCGGCGCGTTCTTCTCGCCGCTCATCGCGGGCACGCTCGGCGAGAAGATCGGCTGGCACTACGGGTTCGCGTCGGCGGGCGTGGGCATGTGCCTCGGGCTCGCGCAGTTCGTGCTCGGCGCCGATCGCCTCGGCGACCACGGTCTGCCGGCCGGACGCAAGCGCATCGAGCGGCGCGACTGGGCGCACGTGCTCCTCATCAGCGCCTCGATGATCCCGATCGTCTACGGGGTGATGGGACTCTGGTCGCTCGCCGGTCCCGCGTGGCATTCGCTGCCGGGCATCGGCAAGCTCGTGGCCGTCGCGGTCGTCGCCGCGGCGCTCTGGTTCGGCGCGAACCACCTCGCGGGCAAGCGCTCCGCCGCGCCGCAGCCGCTCACGCGCGACGAGTGGGGCCGCATCGTCGCGATCTTCGTGCTCGGCTTCTTCGTGATCTTCTTCTGGATGGGCTTCGAGCAGGCGGGCGGCACGATGAACCTCTTCGCCGACCAGCAGACGGAGCGCACCTTCCTCGGCTGGGAGATCCCCGCGTCGTACTTCCAGGCGATCAACCCGATGGGCATCTTCCTGATGGGCCCGGTCGTCGCGGCGATCTGGCTGCGCGTGGACCAGTCGCGCTTCGCGCTGTCCACACCGGCGAAGATGGCGCTCGGGCTTTTCTTCCTCGGCCTGGGCTTCGTCGTGATGGCGGGCGCGCAGCGGCGGGCGGATGCGATCGGCATGGTCGGCCCGCAGTGGCTCTTCTTCGTCTACGTGCTGCACACCGTCGGGGAGCTATGCCTGTCGCCCGTCGGGCTCTCGATGGTCACCAAGCTCGCGCCCGCGCGCGTGGCGGCGCTCATGATGGGCATCTGGTTCGTCGCCAACGCCGCCGCGAACTACCTCGCGGGCGTCCTCGAGGAGCTCCTCAAGGGCACCGCGATCCCGCTCTACTGGTTCCTCGTCGGGACCTCGTTCGCCGCGGGCGTCGTGCTGCTCGCCCTCACGCCGCTCCTCAAGCGGCTGATGCACGGCAAAGGCTGAACAAAACCGGGGACAGACCACATTTTCCAAAGCGCGAAACGGCCCCGGCGCCTCGATGCCGTTTCGCGCTTTGGAAAATGTGGTCTGTCCCCGGTTTTCGCGTCACACGTCGAGCGAGAGCGTGCGGTAGCCGATGCGGCAGCTGCCCACCTTCACGGTGAGCTTGCCGTGGCCTTCGGCGACGAGCGTCACGAACTTCTCGTGCACGTTGCCGCGGGTCCAGGGAGCGAAGATGCTGATGCCGCTGTAGAGGCCGCGACCCCAGCCGTCGAGGTGGCCGAGCTCCAGGGGCAGCGCCGTGGGGGCGCCCAGCTGCACGTCGCCCTCGCATTCGGCGGTGAGGCGCAGCGGCTCGACGTGCGGAAGCTTCTTCGCGGAATTCAATCCGTACGTGCCGAGGTAGCCGCGGTTCACGACGCGCAGCTCGATGCGCGTGAGATGCGGACCCAACACGTCGCGCTTCACGACCTCCACGGACACGCGCGGGGCGAGCGCCGCCAGGCGCAGGAACGCCGCGCTCTGCTGCGCGCACACCTCCGCGAGCTTCTCGAACGGCGGGTTGGAGATGCCGACGAGGATGTCCAGCCCGCCCACCTCCACCTCGCCCAGCTGCGGATGCCGCACCTTGCGCCACTTGCCGAACACGCGACCCTGGTTCACGTCGCGGTCCCACTTCGCCAGCGCGACGAAGTCCTTGCGGTCCATGTGCGTGTAGTGGTCGACGAAGGGCTTCTTCGTCTCCATGCCGATCTGCCGGAAGATGTCCCACAGCTCCACCGCATACGCAATGGCGCCGCGTTGCTGGTAGGCGAACTCGACGATGTCCCCGCGCAGCGGCGTCTCCGGCTCGTAGAGGAACTCGTGGTAGCCGCTCACGGTGGGATAGCCCGTGTGCTCCTTCGCCCACGCCTCGACCTGCCGGAAGATCGCGAGGTCGGACGGGTCCATCTTGTGGTCGGGCTTGTCGCCCAGCGGCCGGATGAAGACGCCGCCGAAGGTGTGGAAGTTGATCCACGCGAAGATCTCGGGATGCGCCGCGGTGAAATCGAGGATCGCGCGCGTCTCGACGGCGCTGCCCGGGTAATCGCCCGCGCCCGCCTGCTCCGGCTCCGGCGCCCACTGGTACGGGAAGTTGCGGTTGAAGTCGTACTGGTTGTCCGAGAGGAAGTACGGATCGGGGATGCGCCGCCCGTCGAAATTGACGATGCGCCCCTCGGGATAGAGCTTGTAGTACGGCGGCGGATCCTCGGGCAGACGCGGCACCATCACGCCGGGAAACTCCGCGAGCTCCACCATCTCGCCGTCGTCGCATGCGACGCGCATGTAGCCCATGCGCCCGTCGCCGTCGAAGTCGTGCGCCTCCCAGTACGCGTGACCCTTGTGCACACGCGCGTCGATCGGGCTCGAGCGCACGTAGCGCCCCGTCTTCATCACCGCCTCGGCGCCGTCGGGCGAGATGCGTGGCACGACGTAGAAGAGCGTCTCCTTCAGCGCCTCGACCATGTGCGGCGCGAGGCCGGGCGGCGGATCGCCCGCGTGGATCCGGATGACGTCCTCGGCGATGGCGAGCGCCGCGCTCGAGCCGCACAGCTCGGAGGCGTGCATGTTGCCGTCCACCCAGACCGCG
>DASUXK010000582.1:0-3644 GCA_036377935.1 Usitatibacter sp. | reverse complement strand
CGCCGTGGCCGAAGGGGCGCGCTGCTGCACTATGACAGCCTCAACCACAAAGTAAGAGCCAGGAAGGGCTCGCGCATGACCGCGATCACTTCCGGCGGGGCGATTCCGGAAGTGTTCGACTTCCGCGTGGTGCTCGAGACCGAAGGTCACTTCATCGGCACGCTGAACGAGGACTTCGCCATCGAGTCGCTGCCGGGCGATGTGTTCCAGCTCGGCAATACCTCGTGGCGCATCCTGCGCATCGGCAACGGCGTCGTGCGCGTGGCGGACGCGCAGGGCCAGCCGCCGTCGATGCCGTTCTGGCTGGGCGAGGCGCCGGCGCGCTCCGACGAGATGAGCGCGGCGGTGTCGCAGCTGCGCGCCGCGGTGGACTTCGAGCTGCCGGGGCCGGACGAGCCGCGCAAGGAGGATGAGCTGGAAGGGGCGATCGACCTCCTCGTCAGGGACTACAGGCTGGAAAGACCGGCGGCGGAGCAGATCGCGCGGTATCTCTCGGAAGCCAAGCGCTCGCTCGGCGTGGTGCCGACCACCGGCACGCTCTGCCTCGAGCGCTTCTTCGACGAGTCGGGCGGCATGCAGCTCGTGCTGCACGCGCCGTTCGGCAGCCGCATCAACCGCGCGTGGGGCCTCGCGCTGCGGAAGAAGTTCTGCCAGGGATTCAACTTCGAGCTGCAGGCGGCGGCGACGGAGGAGGGGATCATCCTCTCGCTCAACAACTCGCACTCCTTCCCGCTGGAAGAGGTCTATCGCTACCTCCACCCGAACACCGTGCGCGCGACGCTCGTGCAGGCGCTGCTGCAATCGCCGATCTTCGAGACCCGCTGGCGCTGGAGCACCACGCTCGCGCTCGCCGTGCCGCGCAACCGCGGCGGCGCGCGCATCCCGAACCAGCTGCAGCGCATGTACGCCGAGGATCTGCTGCAGGCCGTGTTCCCCGAGGCGGCGGCGTGCCAGGACAACATCCAGGGCGAGCGCGAGGTGCCCGACCATCCGCTCGTCGACCAGGCGATGAAGGACGCGCTCGAGGAAGCGGTCGACGCCGCCGGATTGGAGCATGTGCTGAAGAATCTCTGGGCCGGCGAGATGCAGCTCGCGGCGCGCGACACGCCGGAGCCGTCCGTGCTCGCGCACGAGCTGTTGAACTCGGCGGTGTACACGTTCCTCGACGACGCGCCGCTCGAGGAGCGCCGCACACGGGCCGTCTACACCCGCCGCGCGACCGAGCTGCGCAGCGCCGACGACCTCGGCGCGCTGGATCCGGCGGCGATCGAGCGCGTGCGGCAGGAAGCCTGGCCGGTCGCGAGCACGCCGGACGAGATGTACGACGCGCTGATGGTGGCGGGCTACATCCGGCAGCCAGAATTGGCGCCGCACTGGCCAGCCTTGCTCGATGAGCTGGGTGAGCGCGTGGTCAGGAAGGCCGATGCCTGGTTCGCGCTCGAGCGCGCAGACGACGAGCCGCTCGAAATCCTCGCCAGCCGGCTCGAAGTGCTCGGGCCGGTGACGGCGAGCGAGCTCGAGCTACCGGACGCGGAGATCGCGTTGACCGCGCTGGAGACCCAGGGGCGGGTGCTGCGCGGCCGATTTACGCCATCGGTCGCCGAGCTGGAGTGGTGCGACCGCCGACTGCTGGCGCGCATCCATCGCTACACGCTGAACCGGCTGCGGGCGGAGATCGAGCCGGTGAGCGCGGCGGACTTCATGCGCTTCCTCCTCCACTGGCAGCACGTGGCGGGCGAGGACCAGCTGCAGGGCGTCGAGGGGCTCGCCGCGGCGGTCGAGCAGCTCGAGGGCTTCGAGCTGGCGGCGGCCGGATGGGAGTACGACGTGCTGCCGGCGCGCGTCGCCGACTACGACTCGAGCCAGGTCGACCAGCTCTGCCTTTCGGGACGCGTGGCGTGGGGACGGCTCACGCCGGGCACGCGGGCGCCGCTGCGCAGCTCGCCGATCGCGCTCCTGCAGCGCGAGCACGCCAACATCTGGAAGGCGCCGGCCGATCCGGCGTCCGAGTATTCGTCGGAGGCGAAGGCGGTGCGCGAGGCGCTGGAGAAGCGCGGCGCGTCGTTCTTCCATGAGCTGGTCAAGGCGACGGGCCTCCTTCCCGCCTATGTGGAGCGCGGCCTCGCCGAGCTGGCGGGCGCCGGCGTCGCCACGGCCGACAGCTTCGCCGGCTTGCGCGCGCTGCTCGCTCCTCCGGAAAAAAGAAAACAGCTGGTGGAAACCGCGGGGCGCTGGGCGCTGCTCACGTCGGAGAAGTCGGACGACGTCGAGGCGGTGGCCCGCACGCTGCTGAAGCGGTACGGCGTCGTCTTCCGCTCGCTGCTGCAGCGCGAGTCGAACCTGCCGCCGTGGCGCGATCTCGTGCGCGTCTATCGGCGGCTCGAGGCGCGCGGCGAGATCCGCGGCGGGAGATTCGTCGCCGGATTCGGCGGCGAGCAGTTCGCGGCGTCCGATGCGGTGGGCCGCCTGCGGGCGGTAAGAAAGGCGGAGAAGATCGACGAGCTCGTCGTGCTGAGCGCGGTCGATCCGCTGAACCTGGTCGGCATTCTCACGCCCGAGGATCGCGTGCCGGCGATCCATCGCAACCGCGTGCTCTATCGCGACGGCCTGCCGATCGCGGCGGTGGAGGGCGGGCAGCTTCGGCGCCTCGCCGAGAGCGACATGGGCGACGACAAGCTGCGCACGCTGCTCGCGCGGCGCACGCTGCGCCACCCGCTGCGGCCGCACCTGCGCACGCCGACCGCGCGCGAGGCAGCCGTGCTCGCGCGCCATCGCGCGCCCGGCAACGAAGCAGGCGCGACCCGGCATTAAGCTCTTCCGGGCGATTCGAGCCGTACTGTGGGGCATGCTCGGCATCCGCCGCGGTGCGGAAGCCGAGCGCGACGAGCGGCTGCCCGCCGGCGTCCTTTTCACCGCCGTGGCCGTCGTCACCGCGCTGGTGGTCGTGGGCTTCGGCACCCTGGCGCATTTCCTGACGCGCGACCGCGCGCAGAAGCAGGAGGCTCCGGTCGAGGCGGCGAGCGCCGTTGCGCCGAAGCTCCATGGACCCGTGACGGTCGCGGACACGATCGAAGACCGCGTGCGCCCGTGCACCACGTGCCACGGCGCGGAAACGCAGCTCACAGGCGACGGTTTCTCGCCGCGCATCGCCGGCAAGCCCGCGGGCTATCTCTACGACCAGCTCGTGAACTTCCGCGACCGCCGGCGCCAGTCGGCGACGATGAACTACATGGTCGCGTACCTCTCGGACGCGTACCTGCACGAGATCGCGGAGCACTACGCGGCGCTGCCCCCGCCGCCGCCGCCCGCCGCGCCGATCGCCGACCGCGCGACGCTCGCGCGCGGCGAGGCGCTCGTGCTCCACGGCGATCGCGCGCGCGACCTTCCCGCGTGCGTCTCGTGCCACGGCAAGGAGCTCTCGGGGATGCAGCCTTCGGTGCCGGGGCTCCTCGGGCTCGATCCGCGCTACGTCGCCGCGCAGATGGGCGCGTGGCGAAGCGGCCTGCGCCGCGCGAAGGAGCCCGACTGCATGGCGAACGTCGCCTCGCTGCTCGCGCCCGGCGACATCTCCGCGATCGCGTCGTGGCTCGCGAGCCGCGTACCCGGCGGGGATCGCGCGCCGCTCGCCGCGCGCAGCCTGCGCC
>DASUXK010000581.1:0-10982 GCA_036377935.1 Usitatibacter sp. | reverse complement strand
GTCGTGGAGAGCTACCGGCGGCTGCGCAACACGCTGCGCTTCCTGCTCGCCAACACCGCCGATTTCGATCCGGCGAAGGACCTGCTGCCGCCGTCGGAGTGGGTGGAGATCGACCGCTACGCGCTCGCGATGACGCGCGAGATGGCCGACGCCTCGGTCGAGGACTACCGGAAGTTCGAGTTCCACCTCGTCGCGCAGCGGCTGCAGAACTTCTGCTCCGAGGACCTGGGCGGCTTCTGGCTCGACGTCCTCAAGGACCGGCTCTACACCACGCCCGCCGCCTCGCGCGCGCGGCGCAGCGCCCAGTCGGCGCTGCATCACGTGACGCAGATGGTGCTGCGGCTCATGGCGCCGATGCTCTCCTTCACCGCCGAGGAAGCGTGGGCGGTGCTGCACCCCGGAAGCGACGACAGCATCTTCTTCCACACCTGGAAGGACGTGCTGCCGAAGCAGGCGGGCGAGGCGGAGCTCGCCGCGCGCTGGAAGCGGCTGCGCGAGATCCGCGCGGCGGTGATGAAGCGCCTCGAGGAGACGCGCGCCTCGGGCGCCATCGGCTCCTCGCTGCAGGCCGAGGTCGCGATCGAGGCGGGCGGCGCGGACCTCGAGCTCCTGCGCTCGCTGGGCGACGACCTGCGCTTCGTGCTCATCACCTCGAAGGCGCAACTTCGTCCGTCGAGCGGCGACGGCATCGTGAACATCGAGGTCGCGGCGAGCCCGAACCCGAAGTGCGAGCGCTGCTGGCATTACCGCGCCGACGTGGGCAGCGATGCGGCGCACCCGACGATCTGCGGGCGCTGCGTGTCGAACCTCGAGGGCCCCGGCGAGGAGCGCGAGCATGCCTGAGCGCGCGGTGCCGGGCTGGTGGCGCTGGCTCTGGGTCTCGGCGGCCGTGGTCGCGCTCGACCTCGGCACGAAGGCCTGGCTCTCCCATGCGCTCGTGCCGGGCGAGGGCCACGACATCACGTCGTTCCTGCGCATCGTGCTCGTGTTCAACACGGGCGCCGCGTTCAGCTTCCTCGCCGGCGCCGGCGGCTGGCAGCGCTGGTTCTTCGCGGCGATCGCGGTCGTGATCTCGGCGGTCCTCGTGGTCGTGCTGCGCCGCCATCGCGGCAGCCCGGTCGTCGCCGCGGCGCTCGCCATGGTGCTGGGCGGCGCGCTCGGCAACCTCTGGGATCGCCTCACGCTCGGCCGCGTGGTGGATTTCATCCTGCTGCACGCGGGCGGCTACGCGTGGCCCGCCTTCAACGTCGCCGATTCCGCGATCACCGTCGGCGTCGCGATCCTCGTCTGGGAAAGCCTGTGGCCGAAGCGCCCGCCGGCCCGCGAGGCCCTGCGCCGGGAGGAAACATGAGCGAGGCTCGCACGCCGATGCCGCCGGCCGACGAGGCGGAGATCCTGCTCGCCAAGCCGCGCGGCTTCTGCGCCGGCGTCGATCGTGCGATCGCCATCGTCGAGCGCGCGCTGGACCGCTACGGCGCGCCGATCTACGTGCGCCACGAGATCGTCCACAACAAGTCGGTGGTGGACGACTTGCGGGCCAAGGGCGCGGTGTTCGTCGAGGAGCTCTCGGAGGTGCCGCCGGGAGCGACCGTCATCTTCTCGGCGCACGGCGTCTCGCTCGAGGTGCAGCGCGAGGCGAAGGAGCGGGGCCTGCGGGTCTTCGACGCGACCTGCCCGCTCGTCACCAAGGTGCACGTCGAGGTGGCGCGCATGCGCGACCAGGGGCGCGAGGTGATCATGATCGGCCACGAGGGGCATCCCGAGGCCGAAGGCACCCTGGGCCAGTCCGAGTCCGGCATGTACCTCGTGGAGAACGAGGAGGACGTCGCCCGCCTCGAGGTGAGCGACCCCGAGAAGCTCGCCTACGTCACGCAGACCACGCTCTCGATCGACGATTGTGCCCGCGTGATCGCCGCCCTCAAGGCGCGCTTCCCGACGATCGTGGGACCGAAGAAGGACGACGTCTGCTACGCCACGCAGAACCGCCAGGACGCGGTGAAGTTCATGGCGCCGCAGTGCGACGTGGTGATCGTCGTGGGCTCGCCCAACAGCTCCAACTCGAACCGCCTGCGCGAAGTGGCCCGCAACCTCGGGCGCGAGGCCTATCTCATCGACAATGCCGCCGAGCTGAAGCCCGAATGGCTGGCGGGCAAGAAGCGCGTGGGGCTCACCGCCGGCGCCTCAGCGCCCGAGGTGCTGGTGCACGAGGTGATCCTGCGCCTGCAGTCGCTGGGTGTCGCGCGCGTGCACGAGCTGGAGGGCATCGACGAGCACGTGACCTTCCCGCTGCCCAAGTCCATCGGCGCGCACCACCCCTAGGAGCCGCGGTTGAGCTCCCGGAGCGGCGCCTCGAAGCGCACCTCCACCCGCTTCACGCTCTTCACCGCGCGGCCCATGCGCCGGGCGGGCTCGAAACGCGCCTTCGAGAAGGCGGCCACGGCGCTGCGCTGGAACTGCAGCGGAACCGTGGACTCCAGGATGCGCACCTCGTCCACGCGGCCGGCCGCGTCGATGTACACGTCCATGCGCAGCGTCCCGAAGTAGTCGATGCCTTCACGCCCCTGGGGGAATTGGAGGCCGATGTCGGCGAGCGGCATCGCGACGTGGTCGAGCTCCGCCGGCGGGTAGTAGCGCCACGGATTCCAGAGGACGAGCCAGGCGATCGCCGCGGCGGTCGCGAAGGCGGCCGCGACGCCGGCACCCAGGCGGCGGCGAGCGTCGCGAGTCAGCGCCACGAAAAAAAGCGCCCGGCCGGGAGCCGGGCGCGATCCGTCGGAAACGAGGTCAGTTCAGGAGCTCCCGCCACAGCACGCGCTTGCCGATCGCGCCGACGAGCGGGTTGTCCGGGTTGCCCTTCGGCGGGCGCGTGTCGTCCGAAAGGGTCGGCGTGGTGATCACGCGCCCGTCGGGCAGGCGATACGTGTTGAGACCCACGACGATCGCGTTGCCGAGGCGTGTGCCGGCGACGTGCCCTTCGGACGTGCTCACGAACTGGCCGGTGGCGTAGTCGAAGAAGTAGAGGAAGCTCGAGCCGCCCACCGTGCAGATGTTGTTCGCCGGGACGTTGGTCGCCACGGCGAGCACGCCCAGCTGCAGCTTGGGATCGACGTTCACGCGCTCGCTGCCCGAGCCCGACGGCGGCGCGGGGAAATCGAGGTACCAGCCGCACTGCGTGTTGAGGTCCACCGGCTGCGTGGTGGTGCTGCGCGTGTTGGCGTCGATGATGGTGATGGACTGCTTCACCAGCGGGCAGCTCGGGGAGTTGCGGACGTTCCCGAGGCCGGCCGCCGTGAGCTGGTCCAGCAGGCCGTAGAGCGACTGCTGCGAGGTATCGACGACGTCGGAGGCGCCCAGGTAGCGTCCGGTGCCCACGAACACGATCGGCTTGTTGCTCACGAGGCCCAGCTCCGGCACGGTGGTGATCGGCTGCGGGCCGCCCGCCGTCTGGAACGTGGCGAAGAGCGTCGCCTCCGTGCCGGCCGGCGGGATGATGTCGTTCACGTCGAAGCGCCACAGGTTGCCGAGCATGTCGCCGCCGTAGATGCGCTTGATCGTGTTGTCGTTCAGCGCGTCATCCACCCACGCGCTGATCTTCCCGAGCCCCGAGGGGTTGCCCGGCGAGCCCACGCCCGTGCTGAGCGTGAAGCGGAGAGCGCCGGTGTAGGCGTTCAGCACGTAGAGGCGGCCCACGCCGTCGGCGCTGTTGTAGCCCGAGGTGAAGGCGACCACCCAGGTGCCGTCCTGGAGCTTGCCGACGACCGGGTTGCCGTAGCTCAGGCCCAGGTTCGCGTCCGTGAATTCCCAGAGGACCGTGGGCGTGCCGGGGTTGGTCACGTCGAGCGCGTAGTAGCCCTTGCCGCCGGCGTTGAGGCCCGCGATGAGGATCGTCTTCCACGCCGAGCCGGTCCAGACGTCGGTCACCGTCGGCGAGCCGTCCACGTAGTACCGGTGGGCGTTCGCGTAGTTGTCGTCGGCCAGGTACTTGAGGTTTGGCAGCACGAACGAGGGGACGTAGGCCCACATCTCGACGCCCGTGTCCGAGTTGAACGCGTGCAGCATGCCGTCGTTCGCGGCGACGTACACCACGCCCTGGCGGTTCTGGATCGCGTTGCTCGTCTTGAACGACTGGTAGCCGTTCTCCGTGTAGTTGAACGGCGGTTTCTTCACGTACACGGGCTTGCCGTTGATGATGTCGCCCAGCACGTGCTCGCGGTTGCGGTAGAGCTGGATCGCGTTGGCGCTGCGCCCCATCTCGAAACCGTTCTGGCCGCGGATGTAGTTGATGAGCGTGTCGGCGGTGGCCGCCGTGGTCTGCACGGCCGTCCAGCCGCCGCTCTGGGTGAGCGCCGGGGAGGCGGTGGGAGTGAACCAGGCGGTCTTCTGCGCGGCCGTGAAGCTGGAGGACGCGAAGTCGACCTTCGATCCGGAGAGGTAGGTGAAGATGGTGCGCGAGTCGCTCGTCGCGCTCACCATCCCGTCGAGCTGCTGCTGGGCGGACCAGTTCGCGACGTTGGAGATGGCGCCCGTCACGAGGTCGATGGTGCGCGACTGCACGTCGCCGTCCCACTTCTGCGTGCGGTAGTTCGCGACGAACGCCGAGTTGTCGCCCGCGACCGGCTCGAGGTTCGAGGTGGCCGCCGCGGCACCGGCCGCCACCCGCGCCGTCACGCCGGCAAGCGCCGTGCGGATGCCGGAAACGAGGAGGTCCGGGTTCTGCGCGCTGAAGTATTGCCCGCGGCCGTTCACGGCGGCGTGCCACAGGTCGTCCACCGCGGTCGGCGTATCCCCCACGGGCTTCGGCCAGTCGAGGGAGCCCGACGTGATGGCGTTGAAGTCCGCGGAGCCGCCGGCGAGATAGTCGGACGCGTACTTGAGCTGCCCGTTGACGCCCAGGCCGAGGGTGAAGGTGGTCATGTGCTGCCAGGGCGCGCTGTCGCGGCCCGAGATCGGCACGTTATCGGTGCACACGTCCGCCCCGCCCACACCGGTATTGCACGTGCCGGTGGAGGGACGCAGGTCCGTGTTGTAGTAGTACGCGGCGGCGTCCGCGAGGGTGTTCGAGGCGCCCGAGATGTTGCCGTCGTACATGGGGCGCGGCATCGTGGTCGCGTTGTTGTCCTGGTTGCCCACGGAGGTCGAGCCGTCGAGCTTCACCGGAGAGCTGCTGCCGGCGTTCCAGTAGCCGTCCGTCGTGAGGATCAGGAAGTTCTGCTGGCACGAGTACTGGATCGGGTCGGGGCCCACCGTGCCGCCGAAGTAGCGGCCGGCGGTGCTCAACGCCGTGCGCAGGGGCGTGCCGCCGCTCGGGCTGGTCGCGTAGAACTTGCTGTACCAGGTGTCCTTCTGCGGCTGGGCGAAGTCGCCGATGGCGAGGAACTCCGGGTCGGTCGTGCTCGAGCTGGGCGTCGAGTAGATGGTGCCGAAGCCCACGCGATAGCTGTCCCCGATGGTGGAGAACGCGCGTCCCGCTCCGGACTTCATCATCAGGATCCGCGTGCGGTAGTAGCTGAACCAGTTCGCGAAGTTCGTGCGCTCGTCGGTAGCGCCGGGCCCCGAGCTCGAGCTCACCGTGACCTTGGTGAACACGTTCTTGCCCGGGCTGCTGCCGATCGAGCTGTCGCACTCGTTGTACCACGTGCTGTGGGACGGGTTGCGCCGCGAGCCGCTGACGGTGAAATCGGGGACCGTCTGGGTGCCGGTATAGACGTAGTAGTAGGCCGCCTGCTTCGTGTCCGTGCCGTTGCCGAAGCTCGTCGTGTTGTCGTACGCGAAGAAATTGCTGCCGAGGTTGATCGCGGAGGACGACGAATCGAAGCCGTCGTAGAGCGCCGAGCTGAACGACTGGTTCGGATAGTCGGTTCCGTCCGACTTCTTGGGCGGCACGTACTTGATCTTCGGGTCGTAGTACATGCTGTTGCAGTGCGCCGACTTGTAGCCGTAGCGCGAGAGGAAGTCGAGCGCATCGTCCGGCGCGTGGGTCCACGCCATCGACCCGGACGTGTCGAGCACGAAATAGACGTTCGGCTTCACGGTGCCGCTCGAGGTGCTCGCGAGCGGCGCGCCGGCGATGTCGGTGAGCGCGGCGCCGGCGGGGACCGCGGCCGCGAGGAACGCGGCGGCGGCCGCGGCGGCGAGCGCGCGGGGCAGCGCGCAGGGCGCGAGGTTCGTGACTTTCATGACGTCTCCTTGGGGAGGCTCCTCTGGTCCTGCGCTAGATCAGGATCACGGCTTGCACGTAGCTCACGGTGTTCTTGGGCCCGTTCACGCGCGCAGTGATGCGGTAATAGACGAGGTTCTTCACGTTGAGGCCGTAGGACGAGTAGTCCGCCGCCTGCTGGGTGCTGCCGATGCCGCTCGTCTGCGAATAGGCGCAGCTCTGCCCCGGGGCGTTGATGCTTCCGGGGATCGAGCAGAGCCGGTTGATCACGTAGTAGACCGGGGCGCCGGTCGCGTCCAGCGCGCCGGCGGCGTAGGCCTTCACCGCGGCGCTCGGATCGGAGCCGCCCCAGTCGACCTGCGTCGCGCCGGCGGCGGCCTGGTTGCCGGTGTAGTCCAGTCCCGACTGGCGCGACGCGTAGTAGCCGGAAGCCGGGATGTCCGTATTGAGCAGGTTGCGGTTGTTCATGAGCCAGGTGCGCGCCGCCTCGATGCCGCTGTCGGCCGTCGCCACCGCGGACTCGCGGAAGCCGATGTTGCCGGCGACCAGCGTGCCGGTGTCGATCGATCGCACCATGCCGATGCCCGCGAGGGTCATCGCCACGAGCACGATGAGCGCGATGATCAGCACGATGCCGTCCTGGCGGGCCGGCATGCCGGCGCGGGCGCGGGCCACGGGGTTCATGGGCGTCCTCATCAGGGCCTCCAGATCATGTTGCGAAGCGGCACGCTGGTCTGGAAGAGCTTGTAGCGGTAGCACTGCCAGTCGGCCGCGGTGCCGGAAAGGTCGATCTGCGACGCCGCGGCGAGGCCAGCGCCGAACCAGTCCTGCGCGGGATCGGGCCGCGCGGCGTCGGTCGTCGTGTCGCAGGTGCCGGAGCCGGCCGAGGGCTTCTCCTTGAGCCCGCTCTTCGCGGTCACCTCCACGGCGGTGGCGACGACCGAGTTCGCGTCGGCCGCGGTGAGGAGCGCGTTGCGATCCCAGCCGTTCACCGCCCCGTCCCCGTCGGTATCCTTCCCGTATACCGCCCGCAGGCTCACGATGCCGCTCACCATCGGCGAGAAATTCGCGGCGACGCTGCAGTCTTGCGTCATCAGGTCGCACACCGTGAGGTTTCCGCCGCGGATGGCATACACCTTCACCTGCGGCAGCGGTCCGATGTCGAAGATGGTGCCGCCGTTGGCGGAATTGAGGGCCGGCATGGGATTGCCGGTGGCCGGATCGGTGATGCCGCTCGGCTTGTTGTACGTGGGCGTCGTCATCTGGCAGTTCTTGTTCGGGTTCTTGTACTGGCCCGTGTTGTGGATGAGCTCGCTGCTGCCGTTGCCGCCGCCGGCCCCGCAGCTCGAGGCGCTCGGCACGAGCGTGACCTCCTGCAGCAGGCAAGTAGGCCCGCCGCCGGCGCCCGCCCCGGGCTGCACGGCGATCACCAGGTCGCCGGGCTGGAACGCGTCGCGGTTGTTGCGCACGGTGTAGTTCGCGGAAGAGTTGGAAGGCTGGTCCGCGCCCACGCCGGTCACGAAGTTCTCCGCGCTGCCGTAGGTGATGAGGATCGTGTCGGTGCCGGGATCGCCCGCCGGGATGCCGGCCGGGTTGATCTCGAGGGGCACCATGCGCAGGCTGAAGGTGCTGCCGGTGTTCGAGTTGTAGGCGACGATGTTGGTGCAGCCCATCGGCGTGAGCGAGTTCAGGCCGTAGCCCGCGAGCCGGATCTCGCGCTGGAGCAGGTACATCGCCAGGCCCCCGTTCACCTGCGCGTCGCTGCCCGAGGTCGACGTGCGCTTGTAGCCTTCGGAGACGGAGAAGGTCTGCATGATCACGACGATTCCGATCATGCCGATCAGCAGGCCGATCATGATCTCGACCAGCGTGAAGCCGGAGGTGCGCGGCGCGGAAGCGGGTTTCATGGCGTCCCTCACAGGCTCGGGTTGATGTTGGCCACGGCGACGTAGTTGTGCGTGACGATGTCGTCGGGCGCCTTCCATTGCACGGTCACCGTGACGAGCGAACCGGCCCGGGCGATCGTGCCGGTGCCGGTGGGCAGCGTCTTCGAGACCACCGTGTCCCAGCTCGCGCGCTTCGCATTGCCTCCCGTGGAGAGGTAGGTCGAGATGTTGGCCTGGTCCACCCACATCTGGCCGATGATCTGGTTGGCGAGGTAGCTCGCGTCGGTGCGGTACTTGGCCTGGCTCACCTGCACGATCGAGTTCGCCTGCAGCCCCATCACGGCGACGATGCCGAGGGTGAACAGCAGGATCGCGACCAGCGCCTCGATGAGCATCACGCCCGCCTGCGATTTCGGAGCCGGCCGCGAGGCCGTCGGGAGTTTTCTCATTGGCAGCCCTGCGGATTGGTGGCCTTGGAAAGCTGCGGGTCGCACATCACGACCTGGCCCGTGATGCCCACGCTGATGTCGAGGCGGCGCTCGTCGGCCGCGTCCAGCAGCGGGTTGCGCACCTCGAGGCGCGCGATGTTGGTCGGCGAGGACGGCGCGACGCGGCCGAACGAGTCGAACGCGACCAGCGACGGCACGTTGCTGCCCGCGTCGATCGGCGTGGCGTAGCTCGAGAACGCCGTCTCGACGCCCACGCGCGCGGCCTGCGAGCCCTCGGCCGCGCCGGTGGCGATGTCGGCCTTGGTCGTGTCGCACTCGGCGTTCAGGACATCGTAGAAGCACACGCGCCACGCGGTCGAGCTCGCGTCGGTGAGCTGGAAGGCGACGGTCGTGTTGCGCTTGATCGCCTCGAAGCGCGCCTGCTTGATGCCGCCCAGGATCGACTCCGCGCCGCTGCGGATCTGCGTGTTCTGGATCCACGTGCGGGCCGAGGGGCCGGCGAGCGCGAGCACCATCGCGACGATGGCGATCGCCACGAGGATCTCGACGAGCGTCATGCCGCCCTGCCGGGCGCGACGGTTCAGCATGTTCCGCCCTTGCGGATCACCCAGCACGTGTTCGGGCTCGCCGCCGTCCAGCCCGCGCTCGCGCCGGTCCCGCTGAAGGCCGACGTCTTCACGTTGTTCTGGTCGATGGTGTAGGTGAATCCGTCCATCGGGCCGGAGCCGGTCGCCGTGACCGTGTACGTGTTGTTCGCCGTGTCGGTCACGCAGCTCAGCGCGAAGTTCTGGAGCGCCTGGACCTGGATCTGCGTGGCCGAGGGCGCGGTGGGCGAGACCACGCAACCGTCGGGGTATGTGCGATGGTCCTGGAAGAACTGCTCCATCTTCACGCGCGCGTCGGCGAGCCCGCCCGTCGCTTCGGGGATGCGTCCGCGGGTGATGTAGTCCCGGTAGCTCGGCAGCGCGATGGCGGCGAGGATCGCGACGATCGCCACCGTGACCATGACTTCGATGAGGGTGAAGCCTCGTTGCGTGCGGACCATGTGGGACCCCTTTCGACGGATAGCCCGCAATCTAAGGAGCGGCCCGGGGGGCGACAAGGGCATCCCGACGCGCGGCCATTCCCGGCCGATGGGCGGCGCGGCGCGGCCGACGGGCGGAAAGGGCCGGAAGCGCCCCGCGATTCAAGGAGTTGGATGACTCGGGCGCTTCCGGCGCGAGCGCCGTTGACGGTATAATGGCGGGCCGTGCTGTTGTAGCTCAGCTGGTAGAGCAACTGATTCGTAATCAGTAGGTCGGTGGTTCGAATCCACTCAACAGCACCACCCTTCCCTCTCGCCGCTCAGCCCGCCGCGGGCCCCTCGCGCCCGGCGAGCTCCGCGGCGCGCTCGAGCACCTTCTTCCACGTGTCCAGCTCCGGACCGCTCACGACGCGGACCGACGGATACCACGGCGTGCGGCCGTCGCCGTCGAAGATCCAGTAGGCGAACGGCGGATTGCCGCCGGGAAAGACGAGCAGCGTCTGCTTGCCGAGGGCGCCCGCGAGGTGTGCGGTGACGTTGCTCGTCGTGACCACGCGGTCGCACGCCTCGATCGCGGCGAGGAGCCCCTCGAGGTCCGCGACGGGATCGAGCCCGGGCACGCGCGCGAGCAGGCCCGGATAACGAGCGGAGAAGCGCGCACGCTCCTCCGAGACGTCGCCGTACTGCAGGTCCACCAGCACCGCGCCTTCGCCACCGAGCGCCGCGAAGCATTCGAGCGGCGCCGACTTGCGCCCGGCGAGCGCGCCCCGGCCGCGGTCGCGGAAGCTGCGCCACGAGATGCCGATGCGCTCGCCCGTGGACGGGAGCGCCGAGGCGACCTGCGCCGCGCGTGCGGCATCGGCCGCGAGGAGCGCGCGCGGCTGGCGCGCGAAGCTCGCGGCATCGGGGCGGAAGAGCGCGCCCAGCGATCCGAGCGGAACCTGCGCGTCGCATCCCTCCCAGGCGCGATCGCCGGAGGCCCCGCGCGCGCCGCGCAAGCGCCGCGCGAGAAGCGGCGCGAGACGGGAATCGACGTCGAGCACCATCTCGATCCCGCGCGAGGCGAGCTCGGGCAGGAGCGTCGCGAAGAGCACCTGGTCGCCCAGTCCCTGCTCGCCCCACACGAACACCCGCCGCGCCGATCCGAGGCGCGCCGCATCGAGCGCCGGCAGGGCAACATCGCGCGCCACCGATTGCGCAGGATGGGTCGCGAAGCGCCACGCGTATCCCGCCCATCCCTCGGCGTAGCGGCGCTCGCGCAGCGCCACCTGCCCGAGGCCGTAGCGCGCGTCCGCCGATTCGCCCGTCGCCGCGAGCACCTGCTCGTAGCCCTCGCGCGCGGCGGCGAGGTCGCCCAGGTCGAGCGCCGCGCCCGCGCGCGCGAGCATCGCCTCGACGAAACCCGGGCGATCGGCGAGCGCCTGCGCGTACATCGCGGCGGCGGCGCGCAGGTCGCCCGCGTCGCG
>DASUXK010000580.1:0-9350 GCA_036377935.1 Usitatibacter sp. | reverse complement strand
ATCGCCCAGCACCACGATGCGCCCGGCAAATTCCTCGCCGGCGAGCATCGCGCACAGGTCCGGCCCGATCCCTGCGGGCTCGCCCGCGGTCAGCGCGACCAGCGGAAGGTCAGCGCTCGTCGTAGCGGTTCTCGACGAACGCGCGGTCGCGCTGCTGGCGCAGCCAGTCCTGGTAGGCCTCGTCGGCCTTGCGCGCGCGGATCGCCTGGCGCGCGGCCGCCTTGCGCCGCTCCTCGGGCAGCGCCTCCGAGCGGCGCTCGACGACCTGCGCGATGTGCCAGCCGAACGGCGTCTGGAAGGGCGGGCTCACCTCGCCGGGCTTGAGCGAGTTCATGACGCGCTCGAACTCGGGCACCGTGTCGCCCGGCGCGACCCAGCCCAGGTCGCCGCCCTTCGACGCGCTCGAATCCTCCGAATTCTGCCGCGCGACCTCGGCGAAATCGGCCCCGGCGAGGATGCGCTCGCGCATCTTCTCGAGCCGGTCGCGCACCTCCGCGTCCGAGAGCCCGCCGCGCGGCCGCAGGAGGATGTGGCGCACGTGCGTCTGCTCCACGCCGCCCGCTTCCGACTTGCTGCGCTTCTCCACCAGCTTCACGATGTGGAAGCCGTTGGGGCTGCGCAGGACGTCGCTGATGTCGCCCGGCTTCATGCGCCTGAGCACGTCGAGGAAGAGGGTCGGGATGCGCCCTGCCGGGCGCCAGCCGAGGCTTCCGCCCTTGAGCGCGTCGGGGGCGTCGGAATACTGCGCCGCGACCTGCGCGAAGTTCGCGCCCCGGCGCAGCGCCGTGAGCGCCTCGACGGCGCGGCGGCGGCGCGCCTCGATCTGCTCGGCGCTCGCCTGCGGCGGCACCGCCACCAGGATGTGGGAGAGCTCGAACTCCGCGTTCGCGCTCGCCTCGCGCGCCTCGCGCGCGAGCTCGGTCTCCACCTCGGCGTCGGTCACCACGATGGTGTTGTCGACGTCCTTCTCGCGCAGCCGCGCGATCAGGATCTCGTTGCGGATGTCGTCGCGGAAGCGCGTGTAGCCGATGCCGTCGTGCTCGAGCGCCTGGCGGAACTCCGGCATCGTCATGTGGTTCTCCTGCGCGATGCGCTCGATGGTGCGGTCGAGCGTGAGGTCGTCCACGCGGATCCCGCCTTCCTTCGCGAGCTGGAGCTGGATGCGGTCGTTGATCATGCGCTCGAGGATCTGGCGCGCGAGCGCGTCGGCGGGCGGCAGCGTCGCGCCCTGGCGCTGGAGCTGGCGGGTGACGACGGCGACGCGCTCGTTCAGCTCGTTCTGCGTGATCACGTCGTCGTTCACCACCGCCACGATGCGGTCCACGGGCACGATGCGCGAGGGCGGCGCCGAGAGCCGGGTCTCGAGGCGGCCCGGGCCGGGCGGGGTCGAGGGCGCCTGGGCCGCGGCGGCGAGCGCGACGGCGCCCACGAACGCGGCGAGGAATCGGAGCGTCTTGCGGGGAATCATGGGGAGATCTCGTCGGACCGGCGATAGCCGGGGATGTTCTGCCGGAGCGTTTCCAGCGGGTTGATCCCGATCCGCGAGAAGCCGGTGAGCTCGAGCTGGATCTGGAACGACGTCGAATATTGCTGGGTCGCGGTGATGAACCGGTGCGCCACCGCGCGCAGCTGCCAGCACCCCGCATTGTACTCGAAGCCGACCAGGCCTTCGACGAGCCTGCGGTCCTGCGTGCTCCAGTTCCAGCGGGCCACGCCGCTCACTTCGCGGGTGATGGGCCACTGGGCGGAGAGGTCGACCTGCTCGATGCCGGCCTGCAGCGACGGGTCCGCGCTGGGGTCCGACGTGCCGCGCGCATAGCGGTAGGCGGCGTTGAACACGCGGCCCGGCTCCGGCGAGTAGCGGCCCTCGAGGACGATCTTCTCCGAGCGGTTCAGGTTCGGGGTGTACTGGAAGCCCGCGTTTACGCTCACCGAGGGCGACATCTCGCTGCGGAAGCCCGCGAGGATGTCCGAGTGCTTCGTGTCCGCGATCGACTGGCCGAGCGTCACCCGCGGCGGCTGGAAGTAATAGACCTGACCGATGGTGGCGGTGAGGCGCTCGAGCCCGGTGCCCGACTCGATCATGCGCGAGGTGAGCCCGAGCGTGATCTGGTTCGCGTCGCCCACGCGGTCGCCGCCCACGAAGCGGTTGTCGGTGAAGATCTGCGCGAAGCTGAAGTCCTTCTCCGCGGTCGTGAAGTTCGGCAGCCGGCTCTGGTCGCGGAACGGCACGTAGAGGTAGTAGAGGCGCGGCTCGAGCGTCTGGTCGAAGGTGCGGTGTCCCCACCGGATCGTGCGGTCGAAGTAAAGGCCGCTGTCGACGCTCGCGATCGGCAGCGACAGCGGGCCCTCCCCGGTCAGCGGCGTCGCGTGGTCCTGCAGGTTGTAGCGCAGGTAGTAGTACTCGACCTTCGGCACCACGTAGCCGTAGCTTCGCCGCAGCGGCAGCGACAGCGACGGGTTGAGGATGAAGCGCTGCCCCTCGACGAGCGTGGGATGGCGGAAGTTCGAGGCCTCGGTCGCGACCTGCCAGTCGAAGCCGTGCACGTTCTGGCGCGAGCCCGAGAGCAGCACCTGCGGCAGGATGCGGTAGGGGATCGGCACCGGCGGGCCGAGCGGATCCTGCAGCGTCTGGTACGAGAGCGCGCGCGTCGCGAACGACCACACGTCGTCGTTGTACGCGACGATCGCGTCGTGCGGCAGGTTGGTCTGCGACGTGAGCGCGATCTTCGTGGAGAGGTCGCGGAAGTAGTTGTCGTCGGAGACCTCCTGCGCGTTCACCGCGGCGCTCCAGCCGCGCCCGAACTGCTGCACGTGGTGGATCCCCGCGAACCAGCGGTTCTCGCCGGCGATGCGGTCGTTCGGCAGGAACTCGCCATCGAGCTGCCCGGAGAACCTCGGGCGCAGGTAGCGGAACTCGTCACCCAGCTGCAGGCCGCGCTTGGTGAAGATCTTCGGCGTGACCGTCGTGTCGAGGTTCGGCGCGATGTTCCAGTAGTACGGCAGCGACGCCTCGAAGCCGCTCTTGCCCGACGTGCCGAACGTGGGCGCGAGGAAGCCCGAGCGGCGCTGGTTGTCGAGCGGGAAGGTGACGTACGGCATGTAGAGGATCGGCACGTGCAGGAAGTACAGCGTCGAGCTGTACGCGGTGCCGACGTTGCGCGAGCCGTCCACGTCGAGCTCGCGCACGCGCAGGAACCAGTCGTCGCGCGGCGCCGGGCAGGAGGTGTACTGCGCCTGCAGCAGCTTGCTCTGCTGCTCCTCGCCGAGGATCGCGCGCTCGGCCACCCCGCGGGAGGCGATGCGGCGCTCGCCCGTCTTCGGGAACTCGAAGAGCGGCGTCTCCATCTCGCCGGTGCCGTTGTCGAGGCGGTAGAGCAGGCGCGGCCCGGTGGCGCTGTCCTGGTTGCGCTCCAGGCGCACGCTTCCGGTCGCGAGCGCCGTCTGGTCCTTCGCCTCGTACTCGATGCGGTCGGCGCGGATGCTCGCGCCCCGCTGGCGCAGGACGACGTCGCCCGTGGCGACGATCTTGTCGCGCCCCTGCGCCTCGACCCGATCGGCTTCGAGGAACTTCGCGCTGTCGCGCTCCAGGCGCGAGGGCGCCATGTGGAACTGCCGCTCGAGCTTCAGTCGCAGCCCGTCGGGGAGCTGCGCGCAGGCGAGCTGCGGCGCCGCCGCGCACAGCAGCGCGAGCGCCAGTGTGCGGATGCGTCTCGGCCTCAAGGCTTCTTCGGGGTCGATGCTAGAATGAATGGCGAAGGATACACGCAAATCCCCGCCACGCCCCCGATGGACGATCGATTCCGCGCGCTCGAAGCGTGGCTGCGCACGGCGCTCGGCGGCGAGGAATTCCGCGTCGAGCCCGCCTCGGCGGACGCGAGCTTCCGCCGCTACTTCCGCGTCTTCCTCCCCGGCCGCACGGCCATCGCGATGGACGCGCCGCCCGACCGGGAGGACTCGCGCCCGTTCGTGCACGTGGCGCGGCTGCTTCGCGAGGCGGGGCTGCACGCCCCCGAAGTGCTCGCGCAGGACCTTTCGCAAGGCTTTCTCCTGCTCACGGACCTCGGCACTCGCTCCTACCTCGCCGCGTTTCGCGAAGGCGCCGACGTGGACCGCCTGTTCGGCGACGCGACCGCCGCGCTCGTGCGTTGGCAGGCCGCGACGCGGGAAGGCGAGCTGCCCGAGTACGACGAGGCGCTGCTGCGCCGGGAGCTCGCGCTCTTTCCCGACTGGTATCTCGGGCGCCACCTGGGCATCGGGCTTTCGGCCGCGCAGCGCGAGGCGCTCGACGCGGTCTTCCGCTCGATCCTCGCCGTGAACCTCGCGGAGCCCCGCGTGTACGTGCACCGCGACTACATGCCGAGGAACCTCATGGTGTCGGAGCCCAACCCGGGGATCCTCGATTTCCAGGACGCGGTGCACGGCCCCATCAGCTACGACGTGGCCTCGCTCTTCCGCGACGCCTTCGTGAGCTGGGAGGAGGAGCGCGTGCTCGACGGCACGATCCGCTACTGGGAGAAGGCGCGCGCCGCCGGGCTTCCCGTGCGGGCGGACTTCGCCGATTTCTGGCGCGACGTCGAGTGGATGGGGCTGCAGCGCCACCTCAAGGTGCTGGGCATCTTCGCGCGGCTGCACCATCGCGACGGCAAGGCGGGATACCTCGAGGACACGCCGCGCTTCGTGGGCTACGTGCGCCATGCGGCGAGCCGCTACCGCGAGGCCGCGCCGCTCGCGCGCCTGCTCGACGAGGTCGAGGGGCGGCGCCCCGAGGCGCGCTACACCTTCTGATGCGGCGCGCGCTGATCCTCGCCGCGGGGCGCGGCGAGCGCCTGCGGCCCCTCACGGACACGACGCCCAAGCCGTTGCTCGAGGTGGGCGGGCGGGCGCTCGTCGAATGGCAGGTCGAGCGCCTGGCGGCCGGCGGCTTCCGCGAGCTCGTGGTGAACCATGCGCACCTCGGCGCGATGATCGAGGCCGCGCTGGGCGACGGCTCGCGCTTCGGCGTGCGCATCCGCTACTCCCCGGAGTCGCCCGCCCTCGAGACGGCCGGCGGCATCGCCCGCGCCCTTCCGCTGCTGGGCGAGGCGCCGTTCGTCGTGGTGAGCGGCGACATCCACACGGATTTCGATTTCGCGACGCTCGCGCCGCGCATGGAGGCGATCGCGCGCGATCCGCGCGGCTGCATCGCCCATTTCGTGCTCGTCGACAATCCGCCCTGGCATCCCGCCGGCGACATGGGGCTCGAGGGCGGGCGCGTGCGCACCGCGGGGCCGCGGCTCACCTATGGCAACATCGCGGTCTTCCACCCGCTCGCGTTCGAGGAGATCGCGCCGGGCACGCGTCTCAAGCTCTTCCCCTGGATGTACCGGTTCGTGGACGAGGGGCGCGTCACCGGCGAGCGTTATGCGGGTCCGTGGGACAACGTGGGCACCGCGGAGCAGCTCGCGGCGCTCGACAGGAGGTTGTCGCGATGAGCTTCTACGTGCCATCCGCTTTCCGCGTCGAGGACCGGCGGGCGCTCCTCGATTTCGTGGCGGACCACGCGTTCGGCACCGTCGTCTGCGCCGGAAGCGACGGCCTCGACGTGAGCCACGTGCCGTTCCTCGTGGAGGAAGCGCCCGACGGGCGCATCACGCTGCTCACCCATTTCGCGCGCGCGAACCCGCACGTGCACAGCCTCGCGTCGGCCGGCGACGTGCTCGCGATCTTCCAGGGCCCGCACGCCTACGTCTCGCCCACGTGGTACGAGAACCATCCGGCGGTCCCGACGTGGAACTACGCGGTGGTCCACGCGCACGGGCGCGCCCGCCCGCTGGACGAGGCGGGATTGCGCTCGCTCCTCGCGCGCCTTTCCGCGAAGTACGAAGCGGGCCGTCCGCGCCCCTGGCGCATGGACGAGCTCGCCGAGGACTACGTGGCGAAGATGCTGAACGCGATCGCCGGCTTCGCGATCGAAGTGGACAAGCTCGAGGGCAAGTTCAAGCTGTCGCAGAACCGGCCCGGGCGCGACGCGGCGCGCGTGGCCGAGGCGCTCGAATCCGGGGGCGAGGCGGATCTCGCCGGCCTGATGCGCGCGCGGGCCGCGCAAGCGAAAGGGTAAGATTCCTTCATGAAACTCGAACATCCCGTCGACGTGAAACCCTGCAAGGCGCGCCGCGCCCGGCTCGCGCGCGAGCTGGAGGCCGGCGTCGTCGTCGTCCCCACCGCGCCCGAGCGGCCGCGCAACGCCGATGCGCTCTACGACTACCGGTGGGACAGCGGCTTCTACTACCTCACCGGCTTCCGCGAGCCCGAGGCGGTCCTCGTGATGGTGCTGGGCTCGAAGCCGAGGTCGATCCTCTTCTGCCGCGAGAAGAACCTCGAGCGCGAGATCTGGGACGGCTACCGGCACGGCCCCGCGCAGGCGCGCGAGCTCTTCGGCTTCGACGAGGCGTACCCGTACGGCGAGCTCGACGAGCGCATGCCGGAGCTCCTCGCCAACCGCGAGGCGGTGCATACGCCCGTGGGTTCCGATCCCGCATGGGACCTGCGAGTCGCCGGATGGCTCAACGAGGTGCGCGCGAAGGTGCGGACCGGCGTCACGGCTCCCGACCGGATCCACGACGTGCGCGCGGCGGTGAACGACATGCGGCTCGTGAAGGACGAGCACGAGATCGCGGTCATGCGGCGCGCGGCGCAGATCTCGAGCGCGGCGCACGTGCGCGCGATGCGCACCGCGGCGCCCGGCATGCGCGAGTACGAGGTGGAGGCCGAGCTGCTGCACGAGTTCCTCAAGAACGGGGCACGCGCGCCGGCCTACGGCTCCATCGTCGCCGGCGGCGCGAACGCGTGCGTGCTGCACTACCGCGAGAACTCCGCGGAGCTGCGCAAGGGCGAGCTGCTGCTGATCGACGCGGGCTGCGAGCTGGAGAGCTACGCCTCGGACATCACGCGCACCTTCCCGGTGGCGTCGCGGTTCTCCGCCGTGCAGCGCGACGTCTACGAGCTGGTGCTCGCCGCGCAGGAGGCCGGGATCAAGGCGGTCAAGCCTGGCGCGGGCTTCATCGATTACCACGACGCCGCGACCCGGATCCTCGTGCAGGGCCTCATCGACTTCAAGCTGTGCAAGGGCAGCGTCGACCAGGTGCTCGAGGACAACTCGTACAAGCGCTTCTACATGCACCGCACCGGCCACTGGCTCGGCCTGGACGTGCACGATGCCGGCGACTACATGCGCAAGGGCAAGTGGCGCAAGTTGAAGCCCGGCATGGTGCTCACCGTGGAGCCGGGCCTGTACATCCGTCCGGGTCCCGGCGTGCCCAAGGCGTTCTGGAACATCGGCGTGCGCATCGAGGACGACGTGCTGGTCACGTCGAAGGGACGCGAGGTCCTCACGAAGGATTGCCCGAAGAAGGTGAAGGACGTCGAGGAGGCGGTCCTCGACCGCTAGCTCCATGCTCGACGTCGCCATCGTCGGGGGCGGTCCCGTCGGCTCGGCCGCCGCCGCGCTCGCCGCGCCGTCGGGGCTCGCGATCGCGGTGCTCGAGGCGCGCGCCGCGCCCTCCGGCGACCGGCGCATCCTCGCCCTTTCGCACGCGAGCCGCGAGCGGCTCGAGGAGGCGCACGCGTGGCCCGCGGCCGACGCGACGCCGATCACCTCGATCCACATCTCGCAGCGCGGCGGACCGGGGCGCACGCTGCTCGAGGCGTCGGAGCAATCGCTCCCGGCGCTGGGCTACACCGTGCCGTATGCCGCGCTCGAGTCGGCGCTCGGCGCGAGCCTCGCCGGCGCGGGCATCGAGGTGCGCCGCGGCGCCGCGTGCACCGCGATCCGCCTCGATCCCGACGCGGCGATCGTCACGCTCGCCTCCGGCGAGGAGGTGCGCGCACGGCTCCTCGTGATCGCCGACGGCGGCGCCAGCGCGGCGATGATCCCCGGCATCGGCTTCACCGAGAAGGACTACGGCCAGCACGCGGTGGTGGGCGCCGTGCGCACGGATCGGCCGCACGGGGGACGCGCCTACGAGCGCTTCACGCCCCAGGGGCCGCTCGCGTTGCTGCCCGTGGCGGGTCACTACGCGCTGGTGTGGACCGCGGTGCCGGAGAGGGCGCGCGAGCTGCTCGCGCTCGCCGACGCCGAATTCCTCGAGGGCCTGCAGGCGGCCTTCGGCGATCGCGCCGGCCGCTTCACCGCCGTCGATTCGCGCAACGCCTTCCCGTTGCGGCTACGCGCGGTGAACACGCCCGTGGCGCTGCGCACGGTGATCGTCGGCAACGCGGCCCAGGCGATGCATCCCGTCGCGGGCCAGGGCCTCAACCTCGGCCTGCGCGACGCGGCGGCGCTCGCCGACCTGCTGCGCGCGGCGCCCGAGTCCGCGGGCAGCCGCGAGATGCTCGATGCCTACCGCGAGGCGCGGCGCCGCGATGCGACGCGCGGTGTGGCCTTCACCGATTTCCTCGTCTCCGCGTTCGCCGACGCGCGCCGCATGCCCACGTGGGGCCGCGGTCTCGCGCTCGCGGCTTTCGACCTCCTGCCGCCGGCGCGGCGCCTGCTCGCCGAACGCATGATCCACGGGGCGCCGACATGAGGCCGCGCGTCCTCGTCGCCGGCGGCGGCCCGGTGGGCATGGCGTTCGCGTGCGCGGCGGGCGATTGGGACGTGCGCGTGCTCGAGGCGGCGCCGGCGCGTCCCGCGCCCGAGGCCGGCGAATTCGAGGTGCGTGTCCTCGCGCTGAGCCCCGGCACCCGTTCTTTGCTGCGCGATCTGGGCGCGTGGGAGCGGATCGATGCCTCGCGCATCGCGGCGGTGCGGCGCATGGAGGTGTTCGGCGACGGCGGCGCGCGGCTGCAGTTCTCCGCGCGCCCGGGCGCCGCGCTCGCGTGGGTGCTCGAGGCCGGTCGCCTCGGCCATGCCATCGAGGAGCAGGCGGCGTCGCTCCCGCAGGTCGCGATCTCGCACGGCGCGCGCGCGGTGGATTTCGGCGTGGCCGATCGCGTGGCGTGGGCGATGCTCGAGTCCGGCGAGCGCGTGGAAGCCGACCTGCTCGTCGGCGCGGACGGCCCCGACTCGCCGGTGCGCGCGCGGCTCGGCATGGCCTTCGAGGAGCAGCCCTACGGGGAATCGGCCCTCGTCGCGAACTTCGAGACCGAGCGGCCCCACGGCGAGGCGGCGCGCCAGTGGTTCCGGCCGGACGGCGTGCTCGCCTGGCTTCCGCTTCCCGGGCGGCGCATCTCGATCGTGTGGTCCACCCCGAACGCGAACGCCGAGGCGCTCGAAGCCCTCGAGCCGCGCGACCTGGAGCGGCGCGTGCGCGAAGCGGGCGAGGCCGCGCTCGGCGACCTGCGCCTGGTCTCGGCCGTGGCGCGATTTC
>DASUXK010000579.1:0-2416 GCA_036377935.1 Usitatibacter sp. | reverse complement strand
AGTGACTACCTCATTCCAGAATTCCTGGCGACCATAGCGCGTTGGCCCCACCCCTTCCCATCCCGAACAGGACCGTGAAACGACGTCGCGCCGATGATATTGCGGATTGCCCGTGAGAAAGTAGGTCATCGCCAGGGCCCTATTCAGAACGCCCCACTTCGAAAGAGGTGGGGCGTTTGCATTTGTGACCGCTATCGCGGACTGTCGGTGCCGAGCGCCTCCCACAACCCGAGTGGCGCACCGACCGCGTCGGCGATCACCGCGACGCGGGCGAAGCCGTCGACCTGGAAGGGGTGGACGAGCACGCGTCCGCCGATGGACGCCGCCCGCTGCGCCGACTCTTCCGCGTCGGCCACGCGCACGTACGGCATCCAATGCGAGGTCGCGCCGGCCTCGATCGCCTCGCGTCGCATTTGGTAGAGCGAGCCCGCGTCCTGCCCGGCCCGCCGCAGGCGCACGAAATGGCCGCCGTTGGCCGCCTGCCTTTCGGCGCTCCACCCGAAGAGCGCCTCGTAGAATGCGGCCGCCGCCTGCGCATCGGTCGCGGCGAGGTCGGCCCAGCAGAAGCGCCCCAGGCCGGCGCCCTTCATCGCATCTCCCGGGGAATCGCCGCCCGCTCGAGCACGGCGTTCTTACGCGGCGACGAAGATGGCATCGGCCTGCGCGAGGCGGGCGCGAGCGAACCGCTCGCGGTACTCGGCGGGCGCCATCCCGGCATGCCGCTTGAAGACGCTGCGAAACGAGGCGACGTCCTCGTATCCCACGCGCGCGCACACGACCTGCACGGGCATCTGCTCCGATTCCAGCAGCTCCTTCGCGGCGGCGATCCTGAGCAACTGCACGTACGCGCCGGGCAGCCGGCCGGTGGCGGCCTTGAAGCGGCGGATGAAATTGCGCGGGCTCATCGCGGCGAGCTTCGCGAGCGCCTCGATCGAGACGGGCGCGTGGAAATGCTCCCGGAGATACTCCTCGCACTTGCGGATGCGCTCGTCCGCATGCGGCCGCGAGAGCGTGAGCGAGGAGTACCCGGATTGCGAGCGGCGGGGCATCGAGAGCAGCAGCGCCTTCGCGCACTGCAGCGCCACCTCGTGGCCGCAGAACTTCTCCACGAGATAGAGGCTCAAGTCGATCCACGCATAGGCGCCGCCCGCGCAGAGGATGCGGCCATCCTCCGTGACGAACTGCTCGGCCTGCCAGTTCACGCGGGGATAGCGCGCGCGCATCCCTTCGGCGGCGGCCCAATGGGTGGTCGCCACGCGGCCGTCGAGGAGCCCCGCTTCGGCGAGGAAGCCCACCCCCGTGCACACGCCGGCGATCCAGGCGCCGTGGGCTTGCATCCTGCGCAGCCACGCGATGAGCGCCGTGCTCGCGGGCACGTCGTGGCGGACTTCCCAGCCGGCGGCGGGCACGATCACGATGTCGGTGCGGCGGATCTCGTGGATCGAATGCGCCGGCGCGATCGTGAGCCCGCCCAGGCTCGCGACGGGGCGCCCGTCGTGGGACGCCGTCCTCACGCGGAAGCGCGGCAGCGGCCGTTCGCCATGCATGCTGTTCCACAGCGTGCCCGCGGAGTGGAACACCTCGACGGGGCCGATCGCCTCGGAAGGGTATCCCCCTTCCTGCACGATCACCGTCACGTCGAGGACGCCCCCGCGCTGCTTCGCCGAGGCGTGGCGCCGGGCCGCTGCCGCGCAGTCCATCAGGCGGCGGTCATCGGGTCGATCACCGCGCGCACCTCGGTGATCTTGTGCGCCGGGAAGCCGCTCAGCCGCGCGTGCTCGAGCACCGCGCCCTCGTCCTCGGCGATGTAGACGCAGAACGTCTTGTCGCCCGCGACGTACGAGTGCTCCCACTGCGCCTTGCCCGCGAGCTTCGCGAGCGCCGCGTTGGAGGTGGCGGCCACGCCCTTGCGCTGCGCGGCATCGAGCTTGCCCACGCCTTCGATGTTGCGTTCGATCACGTACCGTTTCATTTCGACTGCTCCTGGGGTTGAACGAGCGCCCATGATGCGAGGCGGCGACCGGGGCCGGGGTTGGCGTTCTTGCCAACCTGCGGGGGTGAAAATGCCGCCACTCTGCCACGACCGGGAAGCCGGCGAAAGGGCCGCGTGGGCGGCCGTTCCGGTCGCCGGTAGAATGGCGCGCTCATGACGGAGGGCCCCTCCATGAAACGCCTGGCGTGCGTGCTCGTTCTCCTGCTCGGCTTGCCGGCCGCGGCGCAGCAGCAGGACTTCGGCAAGGTGCAGATCAAGGTCACGAAGGTGGCCGGGGCGGTGTACATGCTCCAGGGCGCGGGAGGCAACATCGGCGCCTCGGTGGGCGACGACGGCATCGTGATCGTGGACGACCAGTTCGCGCCGCTCGCCGAGCGCATCCGGGAGGCGTTGAAGGGGATCACGGACAAGCCGGTGCGCTTC
>DASUXK010000578.1:0-3334 GCA_036377935.1 Usitatibacter sp. | reverse complement strand
ATGACGGCAAGCCCGCCGGCGTCGGCCAGCTGTTCATCGCCATCTCGCCGGATCGCTTCTCGGTAAACTTCCAGGATCGTACGCGCGAGCTTTGCGATGCGATCCTGGCCGATCCCGGGGTACGGATTCCCGGGGCGCGGCGATTCGCGGAGCGCAGGCGTGCCGCCGTGCAGGGAGTGCCGATCGACGCTGCGTTGATCGAGCGTATCGCCTCGCGCAGTTGATCCAGGGAGGGCTCTCCCCGGCCCTCTGCCATTCGATCGCCCCGACAAGTTGGGGATCCCGGGAAGAGGGAGCGACTCTTCACAGCGTTCCCGGATACGCGCCGCCGTCGATGAGCAGGTTCTGGCCCGTGATGTAGCTCGCCTGCGCGCTACAGAGATAGGCGCACGCGTCGCCGAATTCAGCCGGATCGCCCAGGCGGCCCGCAGGTGTGGAGCGCATCCTCTCCGCGCGGATCTCGTCGACCGTCTTTCCCGCGGATTTCGCCGCGGCGGCCATCGTGGCGTTCAGGCGATCGGTCGCGAACGCGCCCGGGAGCAGGTTATTGATCGTCACGTTGTGCTGCGCCACCTGCCGCGCCACGCCCGCGACGAATCCCGTGAGTCCCGTGCGCGCGCCGTTCGAGAGCCCGAGCTGCAATATCGGCGCCTTCACCGAGCCCGACGTGATGTTCACGATGCGCCCGAAGCGCCGCGCGATCATGTCGTCGACGGTCGCCTTGATGAGCTCGATGGGGGTCAGCATGTTCGCGTCGAGCGCGGCGATCCACTGCTCGCGGCCCCATTGGCGAAAGTCGCCGGGCGGCGGCCCCGCGGCGTTCGTGAGCAGGATGTCGATATCGCCCGCGGAGGAGAGCGCCTTCGCGCGCCCGTCGGGCGTCGTGATGTCCGCGGCGACCGGTGTCACCCGGGTGCCCGTGGCATCGCCGATCTCGCGCGCCGCCTTCTCCAGCGCCTGCGCGCCGCGCGCGACGATCGTCACGTTCACGCCTTCGCGCGCGAGGGAAAACGCGCACGCGCGCCCCAGCCCCTTGCTCGCGCCGCAGACGAGGGCATTGCGCCCCCGGATTCCGAGGTCCATCGACCGTCCTTTGTCATGTTGCGATTGCGATATCGTAGCCCGGCAGGGAGGAACCGATATCGGCCCGGCAGCGCGGCGGCGGCTTACCGGACTCCCGGGGCGTGCGTCGAAAGAAGCCCCGTCGCGATCGGGGGATAGACGGCGACCAGCGCGAGCACCGCGGCCATGATGAGGACGTACGGGAGCGCGCCCAGGATGATCCGCACGAGCCGCACGTCGGGCGCGACCACCTGCACGACGAAGAGGTTCAGCCCGACCGGCGGGTGGATCAGCGCCATCTCCATGTTGATCGTGAGGATGATGCCGAACCAGATCAGGTCCCAATGAAGGGCCGCGATGATCGGCACGAGGATCGGCATCGTGACGACGATGATCGACAGGGTCTCCATGAAGCAGCCGAGGAAGATCAGCAGCACGTTGATGGAGATGAACAGCGCCCAGGGCGGCATTCCGGAGCCGGCCACCGCGTGCGAGATGGCGGCGGCGACCTGCGTCGAGGTCATCACGTAGCCGAAGACCATCGCGGCCATGATGATGGCGAGCACCATCACGCTGCCGCGCGCGGTCGCGCGCAGCACTTCCCGCAACTTGGCCCAGGTGAGCTCGCGGTAGATCACTCCGGAAATCGCCAGGCTCGCGAGCGTGCCGAGCGCCGCGGATTCGGTCGGCGTGGCGAAGCCGGTGTACATCGAGCCGAGGATCACCCAGATGAGGATCGCCATCGGCACGATGTCCTTCAGCGCGGCGAGTCGCTCGCGCGGCGTCACGCGACGGTCGTCCTCGCGCACCGGCTCGCGCGCGCGGCGACGCCGCGCGAGCCACACCTGGTAGATCGCGAAGGAGAGCGCCATCACGATGCCCGGCACGATCCCGGCGATGAAGAGGCTGCCGATCGACTGCCCCGCGATGATGCCGTAGACGATCATGGGGATGCTGGGCGGGATGAGGATGCCCAGCGTGCCGCCGGCGGCAACCGCGCCGCAGGCGTCCGAATCGCGGTAGCCGAAGCGGCGCATCTCCTTGATCGAGAATCCACAGATCGCCGCGGCGGTCGCGACGCTCGAGCCCGAGGTGGCCGCCATGATCGCGCAGGCGAGGGTGGTCGCCACCGCGAGCCCGCCCGGCAATCCGTGCAGGATGGTCGAGAGCGCCGAATAGAGCCGCGCGCCCATGCCCGACACGGAGATGATCGTCCCCATCAGGATGAACACCGGTACGGCGGTGAGCGTGAAGCTCGCGACGGATCCCCACGCCGTGCTCGCGACGAGGTCGAGCGCGGGAAGGCCGCCGCCGGTCAGGACGAGCGCGGAGATCGCGACCAGCAGCAGCGAGTAGGCGACGGGAATGCCGATGAGGAGCGCGACGATGAGCCCCGTGAACATGCCCGCCCCGATCCACATCTCCATCGGTCAGTCTCCGGCCTGATCGGCCACCCTGGAATCCGAGCGCCCGAGGGCCATGCGCGCGAGCTGCAGGACGAGGAAGAGCACGGCGCCCGCGGCCATCGAGCTGTAGGGAATCCAGAGCGGGATCGAGAACGTGCCCCAGGCGCGCTCCCCGGAGGTCCACGCGTCCAGCCAGAAGCCGCAGGCGACCCACGCGAACACCGCCGAGAGGATCGCCAGCAACGCGTTCGCGGCGAACGAGACGACGGCGTGCGCACGTCCCCGCAGGCGTGCGGTGAGGAGGTGCACTCCCACGTGCGCGCCGGACCAGATGCCGTATGCCGCGCCCACGAACGTGATGTACGCCATCAGGTAGATGCTCACGTCGGTGATGCCGAACTCGGAGGCGTGGAAGAGCTCGCGCGCGATCACGGAATAGGCGACGAGGAGCGCGATCGCGAACGCGGCGAACCCCACCGTCATGCCGACGAAGGCGCAGAGGCGGTCGACCCCGGCGGCCGACCGCGCCCTCACGCCCCGCGCCGCATCACTTGTAGAAGCTGAGGGTCTCATCCAGCAGCTGCGATCCGTTCGGGACGTCCTTGCGGAACTTCTCGAACGACGACTCCTGGAAGAGCTTCTGCCACTGCTGCCACGCTTCCGGCGTGAGCTGCTCGACCTTCACGTTGTGGCTGCGGAAGAGGTCGGCCACGCGCCCGTCCTCCTTGCGCGCCGCCTCCAACGCTGGCGCCTCGAGGCTCCTGCCCACATCCGCGAACATCTTCTGCTGCTCGGGGGTGAGGCGATTCCAGGTCTTCATGCTGATCACGATCGGCTCCAGTGTGAAGAAGATGCTGAGCTTCTCG
>DASUXK010000577.1:0-2514 GCA_036377935.1 Usitatibacter sp. | reverse complement strand
CGGCGCCCTGCACGTGCTCGACGACGATGCGTTCGGCGGGCATCGCGAACACGATCGCGAGGTCCGCGCGCAGGTTGTACACGCCCTGCGTGTGGCTCCAGACGCGCAGCGCGTCGCCTTGCCATCGGGCGATCGCGCACGAAGGCCCGATGGAGGCGTGCGCGAGATAGGGCCGCGTGAACGACGCGCGCAGCGTGCGATGCGGCGAACGCGGGGCGGGCGAGGCGCGCTCCGCGACCACCGTCGTCTCGCGACGCGCGCCGCGCAGCCAGGCGCCGAGCGCGGCCTCGTCGGGCAGCGTCGCGCCCTCGTTCCAGCGCGCGCGCCGCGCGAGGCGCGCCAGCGCATCGGCCGCGATCGACTCGCTTTCGGCGACGACGCCGACGAAGCTTCCGTCGCGCACCACCGCGACCACGCCCGCCGTCGAGCGCACCGCGTCGTCGTCGAGCGCGGCGAGCGTGGCGGCGGGCGAGGGCGGGCGCAGCACGCGGCCGTGCAGCATTCCTTCGAGCGCGACGTCGTGGATATAACGTGCGTGCCCGAGCACCGTGTCCGCGAGATCGGTGCGTGGGACCGACCGGCCGGCGATGCGCCGCGCGGCGGAATCCTTCGGCGCAACCCGGGCGGTCGCCTCGCGTCCCGCGAGCGCCTCGTCGCCGATCTCCCGATAGCTCGTGCGCCTTCCGTCGGGCGCGCGGATCTCGCCATCGTCGATCGCGAGCGACTCGGGCGGCACGCCCAGGCGCTGCGAGGCGGCCGCGAGGCAAAGCGCGCGCGCCTCGGCGCAGGCGTAGCGCAGCGCCGTTCCCGAATCCTGCGTCGAGAGGCTTCCCGAGGTGACGCCCTCGTCGGGGCTGGTCCCGGTGGCGGCGGGCACCATCGCGATCCGCTCCAGCGCGACGTCGAGCTCCTCGGCCGCGACCTGCGCGAGCGTCGTGAGGATGCCCTGGCCGATTTCCACCTTGCCCGAGCGCACCTCCACCACGCCGTCGGCGCGGAAGCGCAGCCATTGCGCGAGCCGGGGATTCTTCGCGAGGCTCGCCGGAAGCTTCGCGCTCATGCGGCCGTCTCGCGCATCTCGCGCGCGGCGCGCAGCACGGCACGCACCATGCGGTTGTGCGAGCCGCAGCGGCACAGGTGGGGATCGAGCGCCGTGCGCACGTCGTCCTCCGAGGGATCGGGCTTCGCGGCGAGCAGGGCGCTCGCGCGCATCGCGATGCCCGAGAGGCAGTACCCGCACTGCGCCGCCTGCTCGGCGACGAGCGCGCGCTGCAGCGGCGAGGCGGCGCCGTCGGACGCGAGCCCCTCGAGCGTGGTCACCGCGTGCCCTGCGGCCGCCGCGGCGGCGATCGTGCACGAATATATGGGAGTCCCATCCATCAGGACTACGCACGCGCCGCATTGCCCGGTTCCGCAGCCGAAACGCGCCGCGACGAGTCCCAGGCCCTCGCGCAGCGCGGCGAGCAGCGTCGCGCCGGGCGCCGAGGCGACCTCGCGATCGCGCCCGTTCACCCGAAGCGTCAATGTTTCCATGGGGTTGGACGACTCCATGGCGTGACACTCTACCGAATTCGGCGAGAACGCGGGCGCGCGGCGGCTCGCGGCCGCCTGTCGCCGAATGGGAACTATGCGGCGCACCGCACTCTCCATGCCTCCATGGCGCAGGTCTTCTCCCCCCGCGGCGTCCTCGTCCTCAAGCTGGCCTTCCTCGGAATCCTCGGCCTCTTCGCCGTGGGCACCGTCGTCGCATACCAGCACCTGCAGGGGCCGAACGCGCTGGGCGAGGCGCCCGAGCAGCCGATTCCGTTCAGCCACAAGCACCACGCGGGCGACGACGGAATCGATTGCCGCTACTGCCACGACAGCGTCGAGCAAGCTTCATTCGCCGGCATTCCCGCGACACAGGTGTGCATGACCTGCCATTCGCAGCTCTTCACCGACGCGCCGATGCTGCAGCCGTTGCGAACGAGCGCGGCCACCGGCAAGCCCTTGCGCTGGGTGCGCGTGCACGACCTGCCGGACTTCGTCTACTTCGACCATTCGATCCACGTGAAGAAGGGCGTGGGCTGCGTGGAATGCCATGGGCGCGTGGACCGCATGCCGCTCATGCGCCGGGTGGCGCCGCTCGAGATGCAGTGGTGCCTCGCCTGCCATCGCGATCCGCAGCCGCACCTGCGCAAGGTCGAGCACGAGTTCGACATGCGGCCCACGAGCGAGATCCGCGCGCGCTACGGAGCGCCGGACACGAAGCTCCTGTCGAAGCGGCGCATGACCGACTGCTCCACCTGCCATCGCTGAGGGAAGCGGGATGCCCGAGCCGATCCATCTTTGGCGCTCCCTCGAGGATCTCGAGGCCGCGCGCCATGCCGCGGCGAAGCTGCCGTTTTCGCCGGGGCGGCGCGAGTTCCTGAAGCTGGCGGCCGCCGCCGCGGCGCTCGCGGGCGCGGGCTGCCAGGGGCCGGTCGAGGAGATCGTGCCCTACGTGCATCCCGTGTCTCCGCCGCCCGGCATCCC
>DASUXK010000576.1:0-13617 GCA_036377935.1 Usitatibacter sp. | reverse complement strand
CGCGTTCGCCAAAGTGCGATTGCCGCTCACCCTTTCGCTTTGAAGATCTTCTCCGTGTCCTCCGTGCTCTCCGTGGTCTCCGTGTTTCCGCTTTTCGCTCGAATCAAGCCGAGATCGCGCGCAGCTCGCGCAGCAGCACCGAGAGGACGGCGAGGTCGAGCGTGCCCGCCCGCTCGAGCTCGCCGATCATCGCGCCGAGCCGCGCGATCGCCGGCGCATAGTGCTCGCGCCAGTTGGCGAGCATCGCCGCGGGGTCGGACGTGCCCGGCGTGAGCTGGGAGACGGCGGCCGTGAGGGCGCGCTGCTGGCCCGCGAGGTCGTCGCGCAGGGCGTTCCTTGCGAGCGCCTGCCACGGCGTGTCGGTCGGCAGCAGCGCGATCTGGCGCGCGAACCAGCCGAGCTTGAGCTCGCCGGAGAGCGCGAAGTAGAGCGTGGCGAGCGCGCGGATGTCCTTGCCCTGCGCGAGCGAGACTTCGGTGACGTCGAGGACCGCGTACAGCGCATCGAGCCCGGCCATGCGGTGCGCGAGATCGGCGGGCACGCCCTCGTCGGCAAGGCGCAGCTTCGCCGCCTCGAACGCGGCGCGCTCGTCGGCCCCGAGCAGCGCGGGAAGCCCGCCCTCGATCGCGGCGAGTCCCGGGCGGAAGATCGCGAGCACCTGCGCGATCGGCAGGCGCTCGCGGCGCCGGCGCAGGAACCAGAGCGTCGCGCGCAGCAGCAGGCGGCCCGCCTCGACCAGCATCTCGTACTGCACCTTCGCCGGCACCCGGTTGTCGAGCGCGTCGATCGCGTCCCACAGGGGCTCGAAACCGAAGATGTCGCGCACCAGGATGAAGGCGCGCGCCACCTCCTCGGGCGCGGCGCCGGTCTCCTCCTGCATGCGGTGCACGAAGGTGCTCCCCGTGCGGTTCACGAGCGCGTTCGCGACCACGGTCGCCACGATCTCGCGGCGCAGGGGGTGGCGCGGCATGAGCGCGGCGAAGCGCTCGCGCAGTTGCGGCGGGAAGTAGCCCACCAGCGCCTGCGAGACGTACTCGTCGTCCACGAGCGGCGAGGCGGCGAGCGCGTCGAAGAGCGCCATCTTCGCGTACGCGAGCAGCACGGCGCGCTCGGGCGAGGTGAGGCCCGCCTTGGCGAGCCGCCGCTCGGCCACCTCCTCCTCGTTCGGCAGGAACTCGACCGCGCGGTCGAGCCGCCTCGCCTTCTCGAGCGCGCGCACGAGCGAGGCCTGCGCATCGAGGAGCTTGTCCGCGCGCGTCGCCTGCACCGAGAGCGATTGGGTCTGGTAGTAGTTGTCGGCGAGCACCAGCCGCGCGACGTCCTCGGTCATCGAGGCGAGGAGCGGGTTGCGATCGGCCGCGGCGAGCGCGCCCTCGGATTGCGCGATGCCGAGGAGGATCTTGATGTTCACTTCGTGGTCCGAGCAGTCGACGCCCGCCGAGTTGTCGATGGCGTCGGTGTTGATGCGCCCGCCCTTGCCGCCCGCGCCTTCGCGCGCGTACTCCACCCGCCCGAGCTGCGTGAAGCCGAGGTTTCCGCCCTCGCCCACCACGCGGCAGCGAAGCTCGGCGCCGTCCACGCGCACCGCGTCGTTGGCGCGGTCGCCCACTTCCGCGCTCGACTGGAAGGTCGCCTTCACGTAGGTGCCGATGCCGCCGTTGTACAGCAGGTCCACGGGCGCGCGCAGGATCGCGCGGATCAGCTCCGCGGGCGTGAGCTCGGTCGCTTCGATGGCGAGCGCGCGCCGCGCCTCGGGCGAGACGGCGATCGCCTTCGCCGTGCGCGGGAAGACGCCGCCGCCCCTGGAGATCTTCGCGCGGTCGTAGTCGTCCCACGACGAGCGCGGCAGCGCGAAGAGCCGCTCGCGCTCGCGCCAGGCCGCCTCGGCATCGGGATCGGGATCGGGGTCGAGGAAGATGTGGCGGTGGTCGAACGCGGCGACGAGCCGGATGTGCTTCGAGAGCAGCATGCCGTTGCCGAACACGTCGCCCGACATGTCGCCGATGCCCACCACCGTGAAATCCTGCGATTGCGTGTCGACGCCGAGCTCGCGGAAATGCCGCTTCACGCTCTCCCACGCGCCGCGCGCGGTGATGCCCATCTTCTTGTGGTCGTAGCCGGCGCTGCCGCCCGAGGCGAACGCGTCGCCCAGCCAGAAGCCGTACTCGCCGGAAATCGCGTTCGCGATGTCCGAGAAGCTCGCCGTCCCCTTGTCGGCCGCGACCACCAGGTACGGATCGTCGGGATCGTGGCGCACGACGTCGCGCGGCGCGACCACGTTTCCGGCGACGAGGTTGTCCGTGAGGTCGAGCAGGCCGCGCAGGAAGTCGCTGTAGCACGCCACGCCCTCGGCCAGGAACGCCTCGCGCTGCGCGCTCGGGGGTGCCGCCTTCAGCACGAAGCCGCCCTTCGAGCCCACGGGGACGATCACCGCGTTCTTCACCATCTGCGCCTTCATGAGGCCCAGCACCTCGGTGCGGAAATCCTCGGGCCGGTCCGACCAGCGGATGCCGCCGCGCGCGACCTTGCCCCCGCGCAGGTGGATCGCCTCGAAGCGCGGCGAGTACACCCAGACCTCGAAGAGCGGGCGCGGCGCGGGCAGCTCGGGCACGTCCGCGGAGCGCAGCTTGAGCGACAGGTAGGGCTTGCGCCGGCCGTCCCCTGCGCGCACCCAGTGGTTGGTGCGGATCGTCGCCTCGATGAGGGCGAGGAAGCGGCGCAGGATCCGGTCCTCGTCCGCGTTCGCCACGGCGTTCAGGTCCGCGCGGATCTGCGCGGCGATGCGCCCTTCCTCCGCGGCGCGCCCCGCCTCGCGCGCGGGATCGAGGCGCGCATGGAAGAGCCGCGCGAGCTTCGCCGCGATGCCAGCGTGCGCCGCGAGGGTCTGCTCGATGTAGGCCTGGCTGAACGTGAAGCCCGCCTGCTTGAGGTACTTGGCGTACGCGCGAAGCACGACCACGTCGTCGGGGACGAGCGCGGCGCCGGGCGTGAGCCGGTTGAAGCCGTCGTTCTCGATCTCCCGCCGCGCGACGCGCACGAGCGCCTCTTCCGTGGCCGCCTTGATCGCCGCGACGTCGGCGATCGGCCGCGCGCTGCGCATGCCGAAGTCGTGCAGGAACACGGGCTCGGCGCGCGCACCGGGCCTGAGCTCCCACGAGACCTCGTCGAGCACCTCGAGGCCGAGGTTCTCCAGCACCGGCAGGCTCGCGGAGAGCGGCACCGGGGCGGCGAGGCGATAGACACGCAGCCGCAGCGCCCGGTCGTCCGCGCCTTCGCGGCGGTAGAGATCGACCGCGAACGCTCGATCGGGCCCGAGCGAGCGCACGAACGCGATGTCGCGCACCGCCGCCGCCGCGCTCACCGTGTCGCGATACGCGGGCGGGAAGGCGCCGGCGAACTCGCCCAGGAGCGGGACCGCGGCCGCCTCGCCGTGCGCCTCGACGAGCGCCGCCTTGAGCGCCTCGTCCCAGCGGCGCGTGGCCTGCGCGATCTCCCGCTCGATCGCATGCACGTCGTAGTCGGGCGCGTGGCGCGGATCGGCGCGCACCAGCACGTGCAGGCGCGCGAGCGTCGCCTCCGACAGATGCACCGTGAACTCGGCCCCCGTTCCCTCGAGGTGGCGGCGCAGGATCTCCTGCACCTTCAGGCGCGAGTCGGTGTTGAAGCTCTCGCGCGGCAGGTACACGAGGCACGAGTAGAAGCGCCCGTACACGTCGCGGCGGACGAACACGCGCACCTTGCGCCGGTCGCCCAGCCGCAGCACGCCCATCGCGGTGTCGAGGAGCGCCTCCTCGTCCACCTGGAAGAGCTCGTCGCGCGGATAGTCCTGCAGCACGGTGAGCAGGTTCTTGTAGGAGTGGCTGTACGGCCGGAAGCCCGAGCGCTCGATGACGCGCGCCACCTTGCGCCGCAGGAGCGGGATCTCGCGCGGGTCGGCATGGTACGCGGACGAGGTGTAGAGGCCCACGAAGCGCCGCTCGCCGACGACCGCCCCCGACGCATCGAAGCGCTTCACGCCGATGTAGTCCAGGTAGCCCGGCCGATGGACGGTCGCGCGCGAGTTGGCCTTGGTGAGGACGAGCAGGCGCGGCTCGCGCGCGAGCGCGCGCAGCTCGCGCGGCAGTTCGGTGAAGCTGCGGGAAAATCCTTCCGCGGGCCGGCGCAGCACGCCCAGGCCGGAGCCCGGGACGATGCGCAGCCGCTCCTCGCCGCCTTCCGTCTCCAGCGCGTACTCGCGATAGCCGAGGAAGGTGAAATGATGGTCCGAGGCCCAGGCGAGGAAGGCCGCCACCTCGGCCGTCTCCTCGCCGGCGAGGAACGCGGGCGGCGCGGCGAGCTCGGCGGCGATCGCGTCCATGCGCGCGCGCATCGCGTTCCAGTCCTCCCAGGCCGAGCGCACGTCGCCCAGGACCGACACCAGCCCGGCACCCAGCGCCTCGAGCCGCGACGGGTCGATCTCGCGGTCCACCTCGACGTGGATCAGCGACTCCTGCCGCTCCTCGCTGCCCGGAGCGCCGAACGCCAGCAGCCGGCCCTGCGCGTCGCGCCGCGTGCCGAAGAGCGGATGGTCGAGCAGGTGCAGGGTGCAGCCCTGGCGGTTCACCTCCATGGTCACCGAGTCGACGAGGAAAGGCATGTCGTCGTTCACGATCTCGACCACGGTGTGCGGGCTCGCCCAGCCGCTTTCCTCGCGCGAGGGGTTGTACACGCGCAGCTTGGGGCGCCCGCTCTCGAAGACGCGCGCGAGCTCCAGGTGCGCGATCGCCGCGCCGTAGAGGTCCTCGGGGGCGCGCGCGGCGAGATCCTCGATGTCGACCTGCTCGTAGTACCGGGCGATGAAGGCGCGCGCCTCGCGCGCGGCCGAGGCCGAAAGCCGCTCGTCGGCGATCCGCAGGAGCCGTTCCAGGAGCGCTTGTTTTTGCTCGTGCGCGGGGAAATGCATGGCCGTGCTCGCGGAGCGAAACCGTTATTGTCCTCCAAACGGCGGGCGCGGTATCCTAGCCGGCGTAAGCGGCCGCCCCCACGAAAGCCAACAAAGGCCGCGTACCCTTTCCAATCAGGAGGCTCACACCATGCTTCGCCATTCCAAGGCCATTGCCGCCGCGCTCGCGTGCGCCGTGCTCTCGACCGCCGCCCTCGCGGAAGGCACGCTCGAGAAGATCAAGTCCCAGGGCTACATCACGCTCGCCAACCGCGACGCTTCGATCCCGTTCTCCTATTACGACAACAACCAGAAGCCGATCGGCTACGCGCTGGAGCTGTGCCTCAAGGCGCTCGACATCGTCAAGAAGAAGCACCACATCGGCAAGCTCGACGTGAAGTACCAGCTCGTCACGTCCGCCAACCGCATCCCGCTCATCGCCAACGGCACGGCCGACCTCGAGTGCGGCTCCACCACGAACAACCTCGAGCGCCAGCAGCAGGTCGCCTTCGGCTACACCTACTTCGTCACCGGCAACCGCTGGATCTCGAAGAAATCGGCGCACCTGAAGACGCTGCAGGACCTCAAGGGCAAGACCATCGTCTCCACGGCGGGCACGTCGAACCTGAAGGAGATCACCGAGATCAACAACAAGCAGAACCTCGGCATGCACATCATCTCGGCGAACGGCCACCCCGAGGCGTTCCAGATGGTCGAGACGGGACGCGCGGCCGCGTTCGTCATGGATGACATCCTGCTCTACAGCCTGCAGGCGAACTCGCGCAATCCCAACGAGTTCGAGATCAGCGACGTCTCGCTCTCGCTGCAGCCGTACGGGCCGATGATGCGCAAGGGCGATGCCGAGTTCAAGAAGGCCGTGGACGACGCGATCGCCGAGATCTACAAGTCGGGCGAGATCAACAAGCTCTACCACAAGTGGTTCGAGCAGCCCGTGCCGCCGAAGGGCATCAACCTGAACGTGCCGATGAGCGCGCAGCTCAAGAAGGTCATCGCGCACCCGACCGACTCGGGCGACGCCAAGGACTACGAGTAACCGCCGCGCATGAGACGGGGGACCGGCGGTCCCCCGTTTTTCTTTCCGGACCGAGCGCATGTACTACCACTGGAACTGGGGCATCCTGTTCGCGCCGGAGCCCGGCGGCAGCGGGACGTACCTGGAGTACCTTCTCGGCGGCCTGGGCTGGACGCTCGCCACGGCGCTCGCCGCATGGGTGGTGGCGCTCGCGATCGGCGGCGTCGTCGGCACCCTGCGCACCACGAGCCACCCGTGGGTCGTGCGGCTCGGCAACGCCTACGTGGAGATCTTCCGCAACGTCCCGCTCCTCGTGCAGATGTTCCTCTGGTACTTCGTGGTGCCGGAGCTGCTGCCCACCGCGATGGGCGACTGGATGAAGCAGATGCCCCCGCCGTGGGGCTCCTATTTCCCCGCGGTGCTCTGCCTCGGGCTCTACACGTCGGTGCGCATCGCGGAGCAGACCAAGGCCTCGATCCAGTCGCTGCCGCGCGGCCAGCGCTACGCCGGCACCGCCATGGGCCTCACGGCGTGGCAGACGTACCGCTTCGTGATCCTGCCGCAGGCGTTCCGCATCATCCTGCCGCCGCTCACCTCGGAGTTCATGAACGTCATCAAGAACTCCTCGGTCGCGCTCACCATCGGGCTCCTCGAGCTCACGGGCCGGGCCAAGTCGATGCAGGAGTTCAGCTTCCAGGTCTTCGAGTCGTTCGCCGCCGCGACCGTGATCTACATGATCACGACCCTGGTGGTGGTCCTCGGGATGCGCTGGCTCGAGCGCAAGGTGCGCGTGCCGGGGCTCATCGGCGCCCCGGGCGCCGCGCAGGTGGCGCACTGATGGGCGGCTTCGACTGGGCGGAGATCACCACCAACCTGCCGTACCTCTTCAAGGTCGGCATGGTGTTCACGCTGAAGCTCACGGTGCTCGCCATGGCGGGGGGCATCCTCTTCGGCACGCTGCTCGCGATGATGCGGCTGTCGCACCTGCGCGTGCTCTCCGCGCTCGCGGGCGCGTACGTGAACCTGATGCGCTCGATGCCCCTGGTGCTGGTGATCTTCTGGTTCTACTTCCTCGTGCCCTTCCTCGGCGCGTGGATCCTTCGCGAGCCGCGCCCCATCCCGGTGGGCACGTTCTACTCGGCGCTCATCACGTTCACGATGTTCGAGGCCGCGTACTACTGCGAGATCATGCGCGCCGGCATCCAGTCGATCGCGCGCGGGCAGGTGTGGTCCGGCTACGCGCTCGGCCTCGACTACTGGGGCACCATGGGCCACATCGTGCTGCCGCAGGCGTTCCGCAACATGCTGCCCGTGCTCCTCACGCAAACGATCATCCTCTTCCAGGACACCTCGCTCGTGTACGTGATCTCCGCGACGGATTTCCTCGGCGCCGCCGCCAAGGTCGCCAACCGCGACTATCGCCTCGTCGAGATGTACAGCTTCGCGGCGGTGGTCTACTTCATCATCTCCTTCGGCCTGTCGCTCGTCGTGCGGCGCGTGCAGGCCAGAATCGCCGTGGTGCGCTGATGCCCGATCCCTCCGCGAAGGCCCCCGCCAATCCCATGATCTCGATGCGCGACGTCTCCAAGTGGTACGGGACGTTCCAGGTGCTCGACGGCTGCACGACGCAGGTCGCCAAGGGCGAGGTCGTGGTGGTCTGCGGCCCCTCGGGAAGCGGCAAGTCCACGCTCATCAAGTGCGTGAACGGGCTCGAGCCGTTCCAGAAGGGCGAGGTGATCGTGGACGGCATCTCCGTGGGCGACCCGAAGACCGACCTGCCGAAGCTGCGCTCGCGGGTCGGCATGGTGTTCCAGCACTTCGAGCTCTTCCCGCACATGACGGTGATGGAGAACCTCACGCTCGCGCAGGTGAAGGTGCTCAAGCGGACGCCGCGCGAGGCGCAGGAAAAGGGGCTCAAGCTCCTCGAGCGCGTGGGCCTCGCCGCGCACAAGGACAAGTTCCCGGCGCAGCTGTCGGGCGGGCAGCAGCAGCGCGTGGCGATCGCGCGCGCCCTTTCGATGGACCCGATCGCGATGCTCTTCGACGAGCCCACCTCCGCCCTCGATCCCGAGATGATCAACGAGGTGCTCGACGTGATGGTGGAGCTCGCCCGCGAGGGGATGACGATGATCGTGGTCACGCACGAGATGGGCTTCGCGCGCAAGGTCGCGCACCGCGTGGTCTTCATGGACCGCGGGCAGATCGTCGAGGACCTGCCGAAGGAGGAATTCTTCGGCAAGCCGCGCAGCGAGCGAGCGCAGCAGTTCCTGTCGAAGATCCTGCAGCACTGAAGTGAACGGCGCCACAGCGGGACCGCCCCGGTTTCGCCTCCCGATTTCCCCCGGCTGTTTATCGGAAATCATTGACGAGACGGGTATTTTTCGGGAGACTTGCCCTCCATGAACCGCCTGACGGCCATCGGCCTCGCCTCGCTCGTCGCCTACGGGCTGCTGGTGGCGACCAAGTACGCCTCGGTCGTGTCGGCCGCGCGCCAGGAAGAGCGCCCGCGTGCGCAGCACATGGCCGCGCTCGAGTCGCCGCCGCTCGGCGCCCCCGTGGAGGTGAATCCCGCGCCTGCGCCGCGCGCGGTACCGTTCGCCGCGCGGCCCGCGGTGCGCCTGCCTTCGGAGGCGCACGCCTCGCCGGTGGCGATCGAGTTCCGCCAGGCGCGCGACCTCAAGGCCTTCGCCGACGCGCTCCTCGCGCACAAGGCGACGCTCACCGCCGACGAGCGCTACCACCTCGCCAAGGCGCTCGAGGAATGCCAGTTCGCCACCTCGCTCACCGAGGACATCGGGGCGTACGCGGCCAAGCAGCGCCGCCAGTTCCTCGCGAGCCTGCCGATCAACGACCCGAACAACGCGAAGCGGGTCGCCGCCTACGAGGCGGTCGACAACACGCAGCGCTGCGCGCGCTTCCAGGGCGCGAAGATCTCGCAGAAGGACATCGACGACCTGATGCAGTCCGCCGCGCAGGAAGGCGACGTGCGCGCCCAGGCGCGCGTGCTCGTGGCGGAGCTCAACAAGAACCTGCAGGACAACCAGCACCCGAACGACGGGACGCCCGCCGGCGTCGTGCGGCCCGACGACCTCTCCCGGCTCATCGGGCTGCTCGAGTCGCGCGATCCCGAGGCGATGATCATCGTGGGCCAGTTCCTCGCGCAATCGAGCATCGCGAGCCAGCTGCGCATCGGCCCCAACGGCGAGGTGCCCGAGCCCGCCTCGTTCCTCGGCGCGTTCTCGCTCGTGGCCTGCGACCTCGGCCCGAACTGCACGTCGCTCAGCCGCGAGCCGCAGCTCGCCTGCGCGTACGGCGGCTACTGCAACTCCACGAGCTTCGAGGAGCTGTACCAGAACTTCCTCGCCTCGCCCTGGGCCTACGCCCAGGCGGTGCGCTATCGCAGCATCATCCACACCGCCATCAACACGCAGGACTGGTCGCTCATCGGCCTGCAGCCCCCGCTCGCCGACAAGCGGCGGATCGCCACTCACTCGTAGTCCCCATGGAGCCGTGGTTCTCGCGCGCCGCCGACGGCGCGTGGATCGTGCGCGTGCACGCGCAGCCCGGGGCGCGCCGCACCGAGGTCGCGGGCCTGCACGGCGATGCGCTGCGCATCCGCGTTCGCGAGCCCGCCCTGGAGGATCGGGCCAACGTCGCCCTCGCGCAATTCATCGCGCAATCGCTGGGCGTGGCGCGCCGCGACGTGGTGCTCGCCTCGGGGGCGAAGTCGCGCGAGAAGCGCTTCGAGGTGCGCGACCCGCGCGCCGACCCGGCGCAGCTCCTCAGGCCATGAGCACGCGCAGGTGCTCGACCACGCAGCGCGCCAGCGCCTCGGTGTTGTAGCCGCCCTCGAGCGTGGAGACCACCCGCCCTTCGGCGTGCCGCCCGGCCACCTCGACCAGGCGCTCGGTGACCCAGCGGTAGTCCTCGTCGTCGAGCTTGAGGTAGGCGAGCGGATCGTCGCGGTGCGCGTCGAAGCCCGCCGAGACGAACACGAGCTGCGGCCGGTAGGCCTCGAGCGCCGGCAGCCAGAAGCGCTCGACCGCCGCGCGGAAGCCCGCCCCATCCGTCATCGCGGGCAGCGGCACGTTCACGATGTGCTCGTTGCCGGAATCCGCGCCGGAATACGGGTAATAGGGATGCTGGAAGGTGGAGCAGAGCATCACGCGCGGATCGTCGTGGAAGGCGTCCTCGGTGCCGTTGCCGTGGTGCACGTCGAAATCGAGCACCGCGACGCGCTCCAGCCCATGCGCCTCGAGCGCGTGCGCGGCGCCGATCGCCACGTTGTTGAAGATGCAGAAGCCCATCGGCCGCTCGCGGGTCGCATGGTGCCCGGGCGGGCGCACCGCGCAGAAGGCGCGCTTCGCCTCGCCCGCCATCACCGCGTCGGTCGCCGCGACGAGCGCCCCCGCCGCGTGCAGCGCCGCCGAGAGCGAGCGCGCGTTCATCGAGGTATCCGGGTCGAGGTACGCGTAGCCGCTCGCGGGCGCGGACTCGAAGATCAGGTCGACGTGGTCGCGCTCGTGCACGCGCTCGAGCTGCTCGCGGGTGGCCGCGGGCGCCTCGCGCAGGTCGAGCGCGCGCGCGAGGCCGGAGCTCTCGAGCGCGGCGAGCACCGAGCGCAGGCGCTGCGGGGATTCCGGATGGCCGGCGCCCATCTCGTGCAGCACGCAATCGGGATGGGTGAGGAGGACGGTCGCCATGCCCCGATTCTAGAGGCTCAGAAGCCCTGGCGGGTGATGCTCCGCGTTCCCGAGAGCGTCGGCAGGCCGTAGGCGGGATCGTCCGGGCCGATGCCGGCGGGCGCGGCGACCTGGTAGGTGAAAAGCCCGTTCGCGGTGCCGCTGAACTGGAACGAGAAGCTGCCGACCTGCGTCATGTGCCGCTTCGAGCCGCCCTGCGTGAAGGGATCGCCGTCGGTCACGTACGCGGCGCCCTGCACCGCCGTGGGCGAGGTCCACGTGCCGCCGGTCATCACGATCCAGATCGGCTTGTAGCGGCCGGGCTGGGCCGGATCCGGCTCGCGCGGATCGTAGGTGTACCAGACCGCGTAGACCTGGTTCGTGCCGGCATGCTGCGTGATGGACACGCCCCAGCCGGACTCGCTGGGCAAGTACCACAGGTCGGTGTAGTCGGCGGCCGGCGCCACCTGCGCGGCGACGGGCAGCGCGAGGGCGGCGAAGGCCGCGGCGATGAAGCGTCTCATGGTCGAACCTCGAACGGGGCGCGCGGGCGCCCTTGCAACTATTGTCGCCGAACCCGCTTCCAAGTGCAGGACCGCACGGCGGGCCGCGGCGGGGGCGTGATATCCTCGATTCCGCATAACGCATTCGACCGCAAATCGCTGACAAGGCTTCAATTTTCATGCTCCTCGACGCGCGCAGCCGCGTATCGGCCAGGCCCACCGACGCCGTCGTCGCGGCGGCGGGCGAGGTGATCCTCGGCAAGGAACGCCAGATCCGGCTCGCCGTCGCCTGCATCCTCGCCCGCGGGCACCTGCTGATCGAGGACGTGCCCGGCGTGGGCAAGACCACCCTGTCCCACGCGCTCGCCCGGCTGCTCGGCCTCGAGTACCAGCGCATCCAGTTCACCTCGGACCTGCTTCCCGCCGACATCATCGGCGTCTCGATCTTCGACCGCGCCACCTCGACGTTCCGTTTCCATCCGGGGCCGATCTTCGCGCACGTGATCCTCGCCGACGAGATCAACCGCGCGAGCCCGAAGGCGCAGAGCGCGCTCCTCGAGGCGATGGAGGAGCACCAGGTCACCGCGGAGGGCGCGACGCGCCCGCTGCCGGAGCCCTTCTTCGTCATCGCGACGCAGAACCCGCTGCACCAGGTCGGCACGTTCCCGCTGCCCGAATCGCAGCTCGACCGCTTCCTCATGCGCATCAGCCTGGGCTATCCCGACGCGAAGGCGGAGCGGGAGCTCCTGCGCGGCGCCGACCGCCGCGACCTCATCTCGCACCTGCAGCCGGCCATCGCGCCCGCCAAGCTGAAGGAGCTGCAGGAGGCCGCACGTGGCATGCAGGTCTCCGACGCGCTGCTCGACTACGTCCAGGCGCTCATCAACCACACGCGCCACTCGCCGCGCTTCACGCAGGGCCTGTCGCCGCGCGCCGGCGTGGCGATCCTGCGCGCCGCGCAGGCGTGGGCCCTCATGGAAGGGCGCCACCAGGTGCTGCCCGAGGACGTGCAGGCGACCCTTCCCGCCGTCGTGGGGCATCGCCTGCACGGAAACGCCGAGGCGGTGAAGAGCGGCTTCGACCCGTCGCGCGAGCTGGTCGGCGCCGTTCCCATTCCCTGAGGCGTCCTCGCGCCGCGCCGCCGCCCGCCTTGCTCGCGGACCTCAGGCAATCCATCTCCGACTGGATCTTCCGCGCGACGGTGCCGGAAGCGCCCCCGGTCACGCTCGTCCAGCGCCGCATCTTCATCCTGCCGACGCGCCAGGGCTATGCGTTCGGGCTGATGCTGCTGCTGCTGCTGCTCGGCTCGATCAACTACAACCTTTCGCTCGGCTTCCTGCTCACGTTCCTCCTCGCCGGCATGGCGGGCGTGGGCCTGCTGCACACCTGGCGCAACCTCGCGCACCTGCGCCTGCGCCCGGGCCGATGCGAGCCGGTCTTCGCGGGCGACACCGCGGCGTTCGCGGTGACGATGGAGTCGCCCTCGCTCACGCGCTTCGCGATCGGCGTGCGCCGGCAAGGGGAGGAGGCGGTGCACGCCGACGTCGGCGTCGCCGAGCCCGCCACGGTCGCGCTCACGGTGCCGACCGGGCACCGCGGCCTGCTGCGCTGCGGACGGCTCGAGGTCTTCACGCGCTATCCGATCGGGCTCTTCCACGCCTGGTCGTACGTCGAGTTCGACCTCACCGTGGTCGTCTACCCGAGGCCCGATCCCACCGCGGGCTCGCCGCCGCACGCGGGGCGGGATGCGGGCGAGGAAGGCATCCCCATCCCCGGCGACGAGGAGTTCAACATGCTGCGCGCGTACCGCGCGGGCGACCCGCCGCGGCAGATCGCGTGGAAGGCGCTCGCGCGCGAGCAGGACCTCCTCACCAAGGAATTCAGCGCGATGGCCTCGAGCGAGCTGTGGATCGACTGGGACGACGCGCGCGCGGCGGACGTGGAGGCGCGCCTGTCGATCCTCGCCCATTGGGTGCTCCAGGCCGACGGCTTCGGCCAGGCGTACGGGCTGCGCCTTCCCGGCGTGCGCATCCCGGCCGACCGCGGCGAGGCGCAACGCGCGCGCTGCCTCGAGGCACTCGCCCTCTTCGAGGCGCCGCGATGAGCGCCCGGCCCTACTCGCCGCACCTCGACATCGGCAACGTGATGTGGCTGCTCGCGGCGATGCTGTTCGTCGTCGCGCCGCACCTGCTGCGCCTGCCCTACTGGGTCGGCCTCTTCTTCGTCGTCGTGACCGGATGGCGCGCGTGGATCTCGTGGTCGGCGATCCGCTTCCCGCCGCGCCTGGTGGTCGCGGCGATCACGGTCGCGGCCACCGTGGGGACGTTCCTGCAGTTCGGCCGCATCACCGGGCGCGAGGGCGGCGTCACGCTGCTCGTGGTGATGGCGGCGTTGAAGCTCCTGGAGATGCGCACGCAGCGCGAGGTCGCGCTCGCCATCTACCTGGGCTTCTTCCTCGTCCTCACCAACTTCCTCTTC
>DASUXK010000575.1:0-10845 GCA_036377935.1 Usitatibacter sp. | reverse complement strand
CCGGTCGCCGCGGTGACGAAATGGCCCAGCAGGCTGCCGGCGACGCCGGCCTCGAAGAGCACCGGGGCTTCGGTGGTGGGAATGCGGCGCGCGCCCAGCCGGCGCACGGTGCGCTCGCCCGCGGTGCGCCCGACGGATTCGGGCGTCTCGAGGCGCGCCGGATCGCGCTCGGTGCTGTACCAGAAGTCGCGCTGCATGCCCTGGGCATCCTCGGCCACGACGCCGCAGCTCACGCTCGCCTTCGAGCCCGGGTAGCCGGCGAGGAACCCGCGCGTGTTGGCGAGGATGAAGTCGCTGTCGAAGCTGGAGACGGTCGCGCCCTCGGAATTCGTGATGCGCTTGTCCACCGCGAGGGCCGCGGCCTCGGTGCGCTTCGCGATCTCGATCGCCTTGTCGACCGGAAGGGCCCACGGATGGAAGAGGTCGAGGTCGGGCGGCTCGCCGCGATAGAGCCGCTCGGCATCCGGCAGTCCGGCCGCTTCGTCCTCGGCGGTGTGGCGCGCGATCGCGCAGGCGGCCTCGACGGTGCGCGCGACGGCCTCGGGCGAGAGGTCCGAGGTGCTCGCGTTGCCGCGGCGCTTGCCCACGTAGACCGTGATGCCGAGCCCCTTGTCGCGGTTGTACTCGACGGTCTCCACCTCGCCGCGCCGCACGGTGACCGACTGGCCGACGGCGGCGGAGACCTCGACCTCCGCGTCGCTCGCGCCGCGCTCGCGCGCCACTTCGAGCGCGCGCCGCGCGACCTCCGCCATGGCGTCGCGGCTGAGGGGCAGTGCGGCGGAGGCGATCGGAAGGTCGGGCATGGCGGCTTCCCGGAAGGAGTGGGTCCCGTGGGACAACGCCCGCCGCGGTAAACTCACGCCGCGCGACGCCACGGACGACGAATGGAAGAAGACGATTTTATCAGCAAGACCCGGCGCAAGAAGCAGATGCACGCGCTGCAGGACCTGGGCGCGCGGCTGGTCGCGCTATCCGCCGAGGAGCTCGCGCGCATCGACCTGCCGGAGACGCTTCGCGAGGCCGTGGAGGACGCGCGGCGCTTCACGCGCCACGAGGCGCGCCGCCGGCAGATGCAGTACATCGGCCGCATCATGCGCGGCATCGACGCGGGCCCGATCGCGGAGCAGGTCGCGGCGCTGAAGGCGCCGTCGAAGCGCCAGACCGCGCTCTTCCACGTGGCCGAGCGCTGGCGCCAGGAGCTGCTCTCCGACGGCGAGGCGCTCGAGCGCTTCGTGAAGGAGTTTCCCGACGCCGATCCCCACCGCATCCGGGCGATGGTGGACGAGGCGCGCGAGGAGAAGCGCGCGTCGCGTGCGCCGCGCCGGTTCCGCGAGCTCTTCCACCTCCTCTCCGCCATCGTGCAGGACCACGCCCGCAGGCAACCATGACGAACGCATCTCCCGATTCCGTGCGCATCGGCCTCGTGGCCACCAGCGACCGCGCCTCGCAGGGCGTCTACCGCGACGAGGGCATTCCCGCGCTCGAGCAGTGGCTCGCGGGCGCGCTCCTGAACCCGATCGAGCTCGAGCGCCGCCTGGTGCCCGACGAGCAGCCGCAGATCGAGGGCGCGCTGCGCGATCTCGTGGACGCGCGAGGCTGCCACCTCGTGATCACCACCGGCGGGACGGGCCCGGCGGCGCGCGACGTGACGCCCGAAGCCACGCTCGCGGTGGCCGACCGCGTGATGCCGGGCTTCGGCGAGCAGATGCGGCGCATCAGCCTCGAGTTCGTGCCGACGGCGATCCTCTCGCGGCAGGTCGCGGTGATCCGCGGCGGCACGCTGATCCTCAACCTCCCCGGGCAGCCGAAATCCATCCGCGAGACGCTCGAGGGGCTCAAGTCCCCCGAGGGCAAGCCGATCGTGCCCGGCATCTTCGCGGCGGTGCCCTACTGCATCGACCTCATCGGCGGTCCCTACCTCGAGACGCGCGACGAGGTGGTGAAGGCGTTCCGCCCCAAATCCGCGATCCGCCCTCCCAGGAGCTGAAATTGGACGTGCTTCCCCTCGTCGAGCTCGCCACCGGCGCCGAGCCCGCCGGCACCGTCATCTGGATGCACGGCCTCGGCGCCGACGGCTGGGACTTCGTCCCGATCGTGCGCGAGCTGCCGCTGCCCGAGACGCTGCAGCTGCGCTTCGTCTTCCCCCACGCGCCCGAGCGGCCGGTGACGATCAACAACGGCCTCGAGATGCGCGCGTGGTACGACATCTCGATGAACGACATCGCGCGCCTGCCCGACGAGGAAGGCATCCGCGAGTCGCAGGCGCAGATCGAGCGGCTCATCGCGCGCGAGCGCGACCGCGGCATCGAGTCGGCGAAGATCGTCCTCGCGGGCTTCTCCCAGGGCGGGGCGATCGCGCTGCAGGCGGGACTGCGCCACGCGAACCGCCTGGGCGGCATCGTGGCCCTCTCCACCTACCTCGCCCTGGAGGAATCGCTCGACGCGGAAGCCGCGGCCGCCAACCGCGCGACGCCGATCTTCATGGCGCACGGCACCGACGATCCCATCGTCCCGCTCACGCTCGCCGACACTTCCGCCAAGGCGCTGCGCCGCCGCGGCTACGAGATCGAGTGGCACTCGTACCCCATGCCCCACGCCGTCTGCGCCGAGGAGATCCACGCCCTCGCCGATTTCCTCTCCCGCATCTACGGCGACGGCGAGTCGCCCGCGCGCTCCTCCATCCTGCTTCCGTGACGATTCGAAAAGGGGTCAGCGCAGCGTAGCGAGCGCGCTGGCGAGCGCCGCGGGGAGCTCGCGCACCGGGCGCTGCGTCGCGCGGTCCACGTAGACGTGGACGAAGTGGCCCTGGGCGGCGGCGGTTTCGGCGCCGGGCGCGAAGAGCGCGACCTCGTAGCGCACGCTCGAGCGGCCCACGTGGGCGACGCGGATGCCGGCCGTCACCGGCTGCGGGAAGGCGATCGGCGCGAAGTAGTGGCAGCCGGTCTCCACGACGAAGCCGACCACCGGGCTCGACGCGATGTCGAGCGCGCCCTGCTCGATGAGCCAGCCGTTCACCGCCGTGTCGAAGAACGAGTAGTACACGACGTTGTTGATGTGGCCGTACACGTCGTTGTCCATCCAGCGCGTGGGAATCTCGCGCAGCTGCGGATAGTCCGCTCGGCGATGGGGCCGCGGCCGCTCGCCGCTCATGCGGCGGCCCCTCCCGCGCCGATCGGCTCGGCGATCGACGCGGCGCCCGCCCGGGGCGGGGCCGTCGTCTGCCCGGCGAGGAACGCGCTCACCTCCTCGCGCCGCGCGAGCGTATCGCGGTAGCCCAGCTCGATCAGCTCGTTGCAATAGCCGCGTTCGAAGAGCAGGTAGCTCGCGAGGTTCGCGCCGCCGCGGCGCATCGCGCCCACGGAGCGCAGCAGGAAGCGGATGGAGGCGGGCAGGCTCGCCACGTGCTTCACGGCGATCGCGTCGAGCGCCTGCGAGGGCGTGAGCACCAGCACGTCGACGTGGTGCAGCGTGAGGCCCATGCGCTGCAGCGTCCCGGGCTCCACGCAGCTGATGGTGCGGTTGATGCGCTCCATGCGCTCGAGATCCACGGCGAGGCTGTCGAGGAAGATCGAGTTCATCACATGCCCCGCGATCTGCGCGAGCGTGGGATAGAGGTCCCCGCGCGTGCGCTGCGGCGCGTCGTCGCGGATGCGCGCCGTGCCGACCACGACGATGCGCGAGGCGCCGAGGTGCAGCGCCGGGCTCACCGGGGCGATCTGGCGCATCGAGCCGTCGCCGAAGTACTCGCGGTTCAGGCGGTGCGCCGGGAACAGGAACGGGATGGCGCTCGAGGCCATGAGGTGCTCGACGCCGATCCGCGCGCGGATCCCGACGCGCTGCGAGCGCTTCCAGCCTTCCACTTCCTGCGCCGCCTGGAAGAAGCTGCAGCTCTGCCCCGACGTATAGCCCGAGCACGTGATCGCGACCGCGTCGAGCGCGCCGGAGGCGATGTGCGCCTCGATGCGATCGAGCTCGAGGCTTCTCGCGAGCAGGCTTTCGAGCGGCCGGTTGTCGAGCAGCGAGATGCGCTTGTTGCGCAGGAACGCGCCGAAGAGGAACCCCGCGAACCAGCGCGCGCTGTTGGCGAACACGCCGGGAAAATCCGAGCGGTAGACCTGGTGCGGCTCGAAGCGGCGCCACACCTCGAGCAGGCGATCGACCGCGCGCCCGAAGTGGTCCGCGTTCACCGCGAGCGCGGCGGCGTTCACGGCGCCGGCGGAAGTCCCGCACACGATCGGGAAGGGGTTGCGCTTCGGGTCGGGAACGAGCTCCTTCAACGCCTGCAGCACGCCGACCTGGTAGGCGGCCCGGGCGCCGCCGCCCGCGAGCACCAGCCCCGCCTTGCCGATCGCCTGCATCGCTCCTCCCGTGGGCGGCCGCGCCTCAACGCGGCCCGGCCGCCGCCTTGCCGCGCTCCTTGCGCACCGGTGTACCCGCGGCGCGGGCGTTTTGCAACATCTCCTCGGCGTGGCGCCGCGTCGCTTCCGTGAGCGTGAGGCCGCCCAGCATGCGCGCGATCTCCTCCACGCGCGCCTCGCCTTCGAGCGACTCCACGGTGGCGTACGCGCCCGACGGGCCGGATTTCTTCGCGACGCGAAGCTGCTGGCGAGCGTGCACCGCGACCTGCGGAAGGTGCGTGACCGAGAGCACCTGGTGCTGCCGCCCGAGCGACTGCAGGAGGCGCCCGACGATCTCCGCCACGCCGCCGCCGATACCCGTATCCACCTCGTCGAAGACGAGCGTGGGCACCGAGGCGCTGCCCGAGAGCAGCACCTGGATCGCGAGCGAAAGCCGCGAGAGCTCGCCGCCGGAAGCCACGCGCGCGAGGGGCGCGAGGGCCTGCCCGGTATGGGTGGCGACCCGCAGCTCCACGCTTTCCATCCCGCCGGCGGCGGGCGATTCCAGCGGCTCCAGCGCGACCTCGAGGCGACCGCCCGCCATGGCGAGCGTCTGCATGGTGCGCGTGACCTCGGCGCCCAGCTTGCGCGCGGCCTCGCGACGCACGCGGGAGAGCTCGCCCGCCTTCTCGCGGTAGGCGCGCTCGGCCGCGGCTTCCTGCGCGCGCAGCGCCTCGAGGCTCTCCTCGCCGCCCAGCTCCGCGAGCCGCGCGCGCCGCTCGGTGAGCGCATCGGGAAGGCGCGCGGGCTCCATGCGGTACTTGCGCGCGGCATCGAGCACCGCCTGGATGCGCGCATCGAGCTCGGCGAGCCGCGCGGGATCGAGCTCCAGGCCCTGCAGGTAGCGGCGCAGCTGCTGCGCGCCCTCGGAGGCGTGCAGCGCCGCGGTTTCCGCATCGCGCCTCGCCTCCTCCAGCGCGGGATCGAGCTCCGCGGCATGGGCGAGGCGCGCGGCGACCGAGGCGAGCTGCGAGGCGGCCGATTCGCTCGACTCGTCCAGCGCCTCGGCGCACTGCGACACGGTCTCGATCAACTCCTGCGCGTGGGCGAGGCGGCGCTGCTCGGACTGGTCCTCCTCCCACGCGGCGGGGTCGAAGGCGAGCGCGTCGAGCTCGCGGATCTCGTGGGCGAGGAGCTCGCGCTCGCGCGCCGAGCTCGCCTGCGAGCGCTCCCGCGCCGCGCGCTGCTCGGCGAGCCGGCGCCACGCGCCGTGCAGCGACGCGACCTCGCGAGCGAGCGCCTCGCATCCCGCGAACGCATCGAGCACGCCGCGCTGCTTGTCGCCCTTGAGGAGCAGCTGGTGCTCGTGCTGCCCGTGGATGTCCAGCAGCATCTCCCCGAGCGAGCGCAGTTGCGCGGCGGTGGCGGGGCGCCCGTTCACGAACGCGCGCGAGCGTCCCGCGGCATCGATCGTGCGGCGCACCAGGCACTCCTCACCCTCCTCCAGCTCCTGCAGGGCGAGCCAGGCGCGCACGGCGGGAAGCGCCGCGACCTCGAAATCGGCGCTCACCTCGGCGCGGTGCGCGCCGGCGCGCAGCGCGCCCGCCTCCGCGCGGTGGCCGAGCGCGAGCTGCAGCGCGTCGACCAGGATCGACTTTCCGGCGCCGGTCTCGCCGGTCAACGCGGTGAAGCCGGCGGCGAGCTCGAGATCGAGCCGCTCGACGATCACGTAGTCGCGGATGGAGAGCGCGCGCAGCATGGGGCGGCCGTGCTCAGGAGGTGCGCTCGTTCCAGCGCAGCTTCTGGCGCAGCATGGAGAAGTAGCGATAGCCGCGCGGGTGCAGCAGGGTCGCCGGGCGCGGCGCGGCGGAAACGCAGACGACGTCGCCCGGCTCGAGCTCCCAGTAGGCCTGCACGTCGAAGTTCGCGCGCGCATCCACGCCGCGCACCAGCGTGATCTCCACGCGCGAGGTGCTGCGGATGGCGACCGGCCGGTTGGAAAGCGTGTGCGGCGAGATCGGCACCAGCGCGATCGCCGAGAGCGCGGGATGCAGGATCGGCCCGCCCGCCGAGAGCGCGTACGCCGTGGATCCGGTCGGCGTGGCGACGATGAGGCCGTCGGCGCGCAGGGTGTAGATGAACTCCCCGTCCACCGTGACCGCGAACTCGATCATGCTGCCCATGGCGCCGCGGCTCACCACCACGTCGTTCATGGCGAGCGCGGAGAAGAGCACCTCGTTGCCCCGGCGCACCATGCCGGAGAGCAGCGTGCGGCTCTCCGCTTGATAATCGCCCGCGAGGACCGACTCGATGTTGGGCTCGAGCGCATCGGCCGGGATGTCGGTGAGGAACCCCAGCCGGCCGAGGTTCACCCCGACCAGGGGGACGTTGCGCTCGGCCATGAGGCGCGCGCAGGAAAGCAGCGTGCCGTCGCCCCCGACGATGATGGCGAGGTCCACGCGGGTGGGCAGCTCCGCGAGCTCCACGGTGGCGTCGGGCCGCGCGCGCGAGGCGGCGGCGGTGAGCGGATCCATGACGATCGCGAGGCCGTGGCGCCGCAGCAGCGCGGCGAGCTGGTCGAGGACATCGGGAAGGCTCGCCGCGTCGCTCTTGCCGATCACGGCCGCGGTCTTGAACGCGGGAGGCATGGCCGCAATTAAATCATGATTGCTTGTAGAATTCTGGCCACCATGTCCGCGAATCCGACCGCACCGCCGAAGCCCGCGTCCGAGAACCACCCGATGCTGAGCGATCGGGCGCAGACGCTTCTCAAGATCCTGGTGGAGCGCTACATCGCCGAGGGCCAGCCGGTGGGCTCGCGCGCCCTGTCGCGCTTCTCCTCGCTCGAGCTCTCCCCGGCCACGATCCGCAACGTGATGGCCGACCTGGAGGAGATGGGCTTCGTCACGAGCCCGCACACCTCGGCCGGCCGCGTGCCCACGCCGAAGGGCTACCGCCTCTTCGTCGATACCCTCCTCACCGTGCGACCGCTCGAGGAAGTGGAGCGCCAGCAGCTCGCCGAGCAGCTCCTGCCCGACGACCCGCATCGCGTGGTGGCGACCGCCTCGCAGATGCTTTCGGACCTCACGCATTTCGCGGGCATCGTGGTCTCGCCGCGGCGCCGCGGCGCGGTGCTGCGCCAGGTCGAGTTCTTCGGCCTTTCGGAAAAGCGCGTGCTGCTCATCATCGTCTCGAGCGACGGCGAGGTGCAGAACCGCGTGCTCGTGACCGACCGCACGTACTCGCCCTCGCAGCTCACCGAGGCGGCGAACTACATCAACCAGCACTACGCCGGCCTGGAGTTCGACCAGCTGCCGCAAAAGGTGCGCGCGGAGCTGATCGACCTGCACCGCGACATCTCGAGCCTCATGCAGGCGGCGATCCGCGCGGGCAGCGAGGCGCTCACCCAGCCCGCCGACGGCGTGGTGATCTCCGGCGGGCGCAACCTCCTCGAGGTGGACGAGCTCTCCGGGGACATGCCGCGGCTGCGCCGGCTCTTCGACCTCTTCGAGAGGAAGACCCAGCTGCTCGATATCCTCGAGCAGAGCGAGCGCGCCGAGGGCGTGAAGATCTTCATCGGCGGCGAGTCGCAGCTCGTGCCGCTGGACGAGTGCTCCATCGTGACCGCGCCCTACGAGGTGGACGGGCAGGTGGTGGGCACCGTGGGCGTGATCGGCCCCACGCGCATGGCCTACGAGCGCGTGATCCCGATCGTGGACGTCACCGCGCGCCTCGTCTCCTTCGCGCTCTCCCAGCACTGACGCGCCGTGTCCGCGCCGGCGCCCGCACCCCCGAAAGGCCCGGCGCCCGCGACGACCGGCGTCCTCCTCGTGAACCTCGGCACGCCCGAGGCGCCCACGCCCGCCGCCGTGCGCCGCTACCTGCGGGAATTCCTCATGGACCCGCGCGTGGTCGGCATCCCGCGCATCGTGTGGTGGCCGATCCTCAACTTCTTCATCCTGCCGTTCCGGCCCGCGAAGGTGGCGCCCAAGTACGCCTCCATCTGGTCGCCCGACGGATCTCCCCTGCGCGTGTACCTGATGCGCCAGGCGCAGCTCCTGCGCGGCTACCTGGGCGAGCGCATGAAGCGGCCGGTGCCCGTGGCCGCGGCGATGCGCTACGGCAAGCCCTCCATCGCCGAGGGCCTCGCGGAGCTGGAATTCCGCGAATGCGAGCGCGTCCTCGTGATCCCGATGTACCCCCAGTATTCGGAGAGCACGACCGCGAGCGTGGAGGATGAGCTCGCGCGGAACCTCCGGCGCATGAAGCGCCCGCCCCGGGTGCGCGTGCTGAAGGAATTCCATGGACACCTCGCGTATGCGAAGGCGGTGGCGAAGAACGTGAACGCCTACTGGATGAAGCACGGGCGGCCCGAGAAGCTCGTGATGAGCTTCCACGGCCTGCCGCGCGCCGCGGTGGAAAAGGGCGACCCGTACGAGCGGCAATGCCTCGAGAGCGCGCGCCTCATCGCCACCGAGCTGGGGTGGAACGACGAGCGAACGGTGGTGTCGTTCCAGTCCCGATTCGGTGCGCAGGAATGGCTGCAACCCTATACCGTCGAGGTGCTCGCCGACCTCGGGCGACGCAAGCTCGCCCGGGTGGACGTGGTATGCCCCGGCTTCACGGCCGATTGCCTCGAGACGCTCGAGGAGATCGCCCAGCTCGGGCGCGACACGTTCAAGGAGGCGGGGGGCGGCGATTTCCATTACATTCCCTCCACGAACGACACCCCACCCTGGATGACCGCGCTCACCATCATCGCCATGGAGAACCTCGAGTCCTGGCGCGCCGCGGAGGCCTAGCCCGTGCTGACGCTCATCGCCCGCTGGATCGTCAACGCCGCCGCCCTGCTGCTCGTGGCGTACCTGTACCCGGGCGTGCACCTGGCAGGCTTCGGCTCGGCGCTGGTGGCCGCCCTCGTGCTGGGGCTGGTGAACGCGGTGATCCGGCCGATCCTCGTGATCCTCACGCTGCCGGTCACGCTCCTCACGCTGGGTCTTTTCCTCTTCGTGATCAACGCGCTGATGTTCTGGCTGGTGGCCAACGTCGTGCAGGGCTTCGCCGTGGCCGGCTTCTGGGCGGCGATGCTGGGCTCGATCCTCTACAGCGTCATCACGCTCGTCACCAGCTGGATCCTCTTCCCCCGCGCAAGCCGTTAGGGGGAGCCACCCTTGAATTTCCCCGGGCAGCCCCCATCTGCCTGTTAAACGCTTGTTTTAAAGAAGGAAAACTCTCGTGACCGACGCACACTACTCGGACGCTCCCGAGCCCTCCTCCGCGCAGCAACCGGCCAACGACGCCGCCAACCCCGAGGGGGGCGTGGACGCGCGCATCGCCGAACTCGAGGCCAAGCTCTCCGCCGCGGTCGCCGAGGCGGAAAAGATCCGCGAGGACTGGCTGCGTGCCAAGGCCGAGACCGAGAACGTGCGGCGCCGGGGCCAGGATGACGTGGCGAAGGCGCACCGCTTCGGCATCGAGGGCTTCGCCTCGGCGCTCCTCGCCGTGAAGGACAGCCTGGATGCCGCGCTCGCCGTGGAAAACGTTTCCGTCGAGTCGCTGCGCCAGGGCGTCGAGCTCACCGGCCGCCAGCTCGACGGCGTCTTCGAGAAGTTCGCCATCCAGCCCATCGCGCCCGCGGTGGGCGAGAAGTTCGATCCGCACCGGCACCAGGCCATCAGCCAGGTCGCGAGCGACCAGGAGCCGGGCACCGTCGCGAGCCTGCTCCAGAAGGGCTTCCTCCTGCACGACCGCGTGCTGCGCCCCGCCCTCGTCACCGTGGCGATGGCGCCCTCGTCTTGAAAGCACGGCAAATAACCCTACCTACCATCTGGTAATGCAGACCATCGGGTAACCACACCAAGATCAAGGAAGAAACATGGCAAAGATCATCGGCATCGACCTCGGCACCACGAACTCCTGTGTCGCGATCATGGAGGGCGGCAAGCCCAAGGTCATCGAGAACAGCGAGGGTGCCCGCACGACGCCCTCGATCGTCGCCTACACCGAGAACGACGAGATCCTCGTCGGGGCTCCCGCCAAGCGCCAGGCGGTCACCAACGCGAAGAACACCATCTTCGCGGTGAAGCGCCTCATCGGCCGCAAGTTCGAGGAGGCGGAGGTCCAGAAGGACATCCACCTCATGCCCTACCAGATCGTCAAGGCCGACAACAGCGACGCGTGGGTGGAAGTGCGCGGCAAGAAGCTGGCGCCGCCGCAGATCTCGGCCGAAGTGCTGCGCAAGATGAAGAAGACCGCCGAGGACTACCTGGGCGAGACGGTGACGGACGCCGTGATCACGGTGCCCGCCTACTTCAACGACTCGCAGCGCCAGGCCACCAAGGACGCCGGCCGCATCGCGGGCCTCGAAGTCAAGCGCATCATCAACGAGCCCACCGCGGCGGCGCTGGCCTATGGCCTCGACAAGTCCGGTGGTGACCGCAAGATTGCCGTGTACGACCTGGGTGGCGGCACCTTCGACGTATCCATCATCGAGATCGCTGAAGTCGAT
>DASUXK010000574.1:0-5461 GCA_036377935.1 Usitatibacter sp. | reverse complement strand
GCTGGCAGAGGGGCCTTCATCCTAAACAAGCCGAAGAAGCACGCCTCCGACTATTTGGCCACTCAGCCATTCGCGCTCATATTGAGAGAGCGCGTCAAAACCGAGGAGAGCCGCCGCTACCTCCTCTATAAGAGCGTCGCGCAACTCCCCTTCGCTTGCGCATATCAGCCTGCCACGCCCCTCCACTGGGGGGCTTTGCTCTGGCTTGTCAAGTATATAAGTCCGGTCAAGCAAGCGGCAGCGGGAAAGGCATTGGAGCGGGCCTTCGGCCCCTCAATGCCGTCGAACAGCGCTCACCGGAGCAGGTCGATAAGCCCCTGCAGCGCGATCGCGACCGACTGGCGCCGCACCGCCTCGCGATCGCCCGCGAGCACGAAACGCCGGCATTGCACCGGGCCGCCGCGATGGGTCCAGGCGAACCACACGAGCCCGAGGGGCTTTTCGACGGAGCCGCCGCCGGGCCCGGCGATCCCGGTGATCGCCACGGCGACGTCCGCGCCGCTGTGCGCGAGCGCGCCCGACGCCATCTCCGAAGCCACGGCCTCGCTCACCGCGCCATGGGCCTCGAGCGCGGCGTGCGAGACGCCGAGCATCTCTTCCTTCGCGCGATTCGTGTAGGTGACGAAGCCGCGCTCGAACCAGCCGGAGCTGCCCGCGATGCGCGTGATCGCCTCGGCGACACCGCCGCCCGTGCACGATTCCGCCGTAGCCGCGAGGACGCCGCGCCGCTGGCACGTCGCGCCGAGGCGCCGCGCGAGCTCGGTGATGTAGCGCTCGTTCATCCCTGCTCTCCCGGCCGCCCGCGGTACCAGTAGCGGTAGCGCTCCTCGAAGCCGAACCCGCGGTACAGCCGCCGCGCGGTCTCGTTCTCCACGTTGACCTGGAGGTAGGCGTGGCGCGCGCCGAGCTCGAAGGCGGTGCGCAGCAGCGTCGCCACCACCGAGCGCGCATGCCCGCGCCGGCGCGCGGCCTCATCGGTGAGGATGTCGAAGAGCCCCGCGCAGTCGTCCTCGAGGATCGTGAGCCCGCTCGCGACGACGCGCCCGGAGCCGTCGCGCACGCCGACCGCCCGAAGCTCGAGCGGCATCCCGCGCAGGCGCGCGAGGTGCGCCGCGCGGTGCGCGGGCGGGGATCCGCGCATCTCGCCCACGGCATCGATCCACGTTTCCAGCGGCATCGGCTCGGCGTGCGCGCCGTCGAGCCGCGCCGCGTCGATCGGCGCGCATTCCACCGCCGTCGGATCGAAGCGGCCGTAGCCGCGCCGCTCGAGCTCCGCATCCAGCGCGGCCGGCTCGGAGAACGGCGTGATGCGGAAGATCGCCGGCAGCCCCGCGCCGCGATAGAGCCGCTCGCAATACGCGATCTTGGTGGCGAGCTCCGCCTTCGACGGATACACCGCGTTCACCGAGCGCGCGCGCTTCGCCTTGCCCGGCAGCAGTCGCAGCAGCCAGCCGTCGTAGACGAGCTGCCCGGGAGGCGCCGAGGAATTGAGGCCGAGCTCCTCGAGCCGCCGGTCGTCCGGCGCGGCCATGGCCTCAGGCCGGGGGACGCAGCCGCTTGCCGCTCGCGGCATCGAAGAAGTAGAGATTCTGCGGCTGCACCGAGAACGGCAGCGTCTCGCCGGGGGCGGGCGCGACGTGGCCGTCGACCCGCGCCACGAGCGCGGCGCCGTGGAAGAGCGCGTGCACCAGCGAATCGGCGCCCAGCGCCTCGATGGTCTCGACCTTCAGCGGGAACGCGGTACCCCCCGGCCTGCCGAGCGCGAAGTGCTCGGGACGGATGCCCACCGTGAGCGACGGCGGCGCGCTCGCGCGCAATCCCTCGGGCAGCGGCACCTCGAGGCCGGCGCCGACCTCCACCGCATCGCCCGCGCGCCGCCCGGGCAGGAAGTTCATCGAGGGCGAGCCGATGAAACCGGCCACGAACTGCGTCTCGGGATCGTCGTACACCTGGATCGGCGCGCCCGCCTGCTCGATGGTGCCGGCGTTGATCACGAACATGCGGTCGGCGAGCGTCATCGCCTCGACCTGGTCGTGCGTCACGTACACGCTCGTGGTGCGAAGCTCGCGGTGCAGCTTCTGGATCTCCAGGCGCATCTGCACCCGCAGCTTGGCGTCGAGGTTCGAGAGCGGCTCGTCGAACAGGAACGCCGCGGGCTCGCGCACGATGGCGCGCCCCATCGCCACGCGCTGGCGCTGCCCGCCGGACAGCTCGCGCGGCTTCCTCTGCAGGTACGGCGCCAGCTCGAGGATCTGCGCCGCGCGCTCGACGCGCTTGCCGATGTCGGCCTTGGCCACCTTGCGGATCTTGAGCCCGTACGCCATGTTGTCGTACACGGTCATGTGCGGGTAGAGCGCGTAGTTCTGGAACACCATCGCGATGTTGCGGTCCTTGGGCTCCACCTCGTTCACGCGCTTGCCGGCGATGCGGATCTCGCCCGTGGTCGCCGTCTCCAGCCCCGCGATCATGCGCAGCAGCGTGGACTTGCCGCAGCCCGAGGGCCCGACGATCACCACGAACTCGCCGTCGGCGATCACCGCGTCGGTGGAATGGATCACCTCGTTCTTGCCGAACGCCTTGGTGACCCCGTGCAGGCTGATTTCCGCCATCGTCGTATTCGCTTTTCCTACTTTTCCGAGTCCACGAGGCCCTTCACGAACCACTTCTGCATGAGCACCACCACCAGCGCCGGCGGCAGGAGCGCGAGCATCGCGGTGGCCATGATGAGGTTCCATTCGTTCGAGGCGTCGCCGGAGGCGATCATGCGCTTGATCCCGATCACCACCGTGTACATCGACTCCTTCTGCGTGATGAGGAGCGGCCAGAGGTACTGGTTCCAGCCGTAGATGAAGAGGATCACGAAGAGCGCCGCGATGTGCGTGCGCGAAAGCGGCACCACCACGTCGAAGAAGAAGCGCATCGGCCCGGCCCCGTCGATGCGTGCCGCCTCGACCAGCTCGTCCGGGATGGTGAGGAAGAACTGGCGGAAGAGGAAGGTCGCCGTGGCCGAGGCGATGAGCGGGAAGACCAGGCCCGCGTACGAATCGAGCAGGTGCAGGTTCGCCGCTACCTCGAAGGTGGGGATGATCCGCACCTCCACGGGCAGCATCAGCGTGACGAAGATCATCCAGAAGAAGAAGCTGCGCAGCCGGAAGCGGAAGTAGACGATCGCGAAGGCCGAGAGGATCGAGATCACGATCTTGCCCACGGCGATCGACACCGCGACGATCGCGCTGTTCTTGAGCATCGTCGCGACCGGCGCCGAGGAGCCGCGCGTCGAGCCGCCGGTGAGCGCCTGGTGGTAGTTCTCGACGAGGTGCGTGCCGGGCGTGAGCGCCATCGGCACGTTCACGATCTCGTCGAAGGTGCGCGTCGAGGCGACGAACGTGACCCACAGCGGGAACGCCACCACGATCACGCCGAGGATGAGGATGGCGTGCGCGACGAAGTCCGCCACGGGGCGGTTCTCGACCATCAGTGCGGTGGTGGCGTCTTTCATGGGCGGGCGCTAGTACTGGACCTTGCGCTCGACGAAGCGGAACTGCACCACGGTGAGCGAGATGACGATCAGCATGAGGATCACCGACTGCGCCGAGGAGCTGCCGAGGTCGGCCGCCTTCACGCCGTCGTAGTACACCTTGTACACCAGGATCTGCGTGGCCGCGGCCGGGCCGCCCGCCGTGGTCGCGTCGATCACGCCGAACGTGTCGAAGAACGCGTACACGATGTTCACGACCAGCAGGAAGAACGTCGTGGGCGAGAGCAGCGGGAAGATGATCGTCCAGAAGCGGCGGATGGGGCCCGCGCCGTCGATCGCCGCGGCCTCGATCATGGATTTCGGGATCGACTGCAGCCCCGCGAGGAAGAAGAGGAAGTTGTAGCTCACCTCCTTGTACGCGGCGGCCATGACCACGAGGAGCATCGCCTGGTTCGGGTTGATGATCCAGTTCCAGTCGATCCCCAGCTTGAGGAGGTAGTAGGTGACGATGCCTATCGAGGGCGAGAAAATGAACGCCCAGAGCACCCCGGCGATCGCGGGCGCCACCGCGTAGGGCCAGATGAGGAGCGTCTTGTACACCACCGCCCCGCGCATCACGTGATCCGCCATCACGGCGAGGAGCAGCGCGGCGGACATGGACACGAACGCCACCAGCAGGCTGAAGACCGCGGTCACGCGGAAGGACGCGAGGTAGTTCGAGCTGCGGAAGAGCTCCTCGAAGTTCTGGAACCAGACGAAGTGGCTGGACAGGCCGAACGGGTCCTGCACCAGGAACGCGTAGTACATCGCCTCCAGCGCCGGCCAGAAGAAGAACACGACGGTGATGACGATCTGCGGCGCGACCAGCGCGTAGGGCAGCCAGGCGGACCGGAAGACGACGCGTTTTTCCATGGCGGGGCGCCGGGGGCGGACAAGAGAAGGGCGGCCGCGCGGCCGCCCCCCTTTCTAGGCTTCCGCGGCCGTCACTTGTTGGCCGCCTCGAAGCGCCGCAGGATCTCGTTGCCGCGGCGAACCGCGTCGTCGAGCGCCTGCTTCGCGCTCTTCTTGCCCGCGAACGCGGACTCCATCTCCTCCTCGATCACCTCGCGGCCCTGCACGAAGTTGCCGAAGCGCAGGCCCTTCGAGTTCGCCGTCGGCGGCTTGTGCATGAGCTGCTTGATGGCGACCTCGGCCTCCGGGTGCTGCTCGTAGAACCCGGACTTCTTGGTCATCTCGTAGGCGGCCATCGTGATCGGCAGGTAGCCCGTGGAGACGTGCCAGTCCATCTGGTTCTCCGGGCGCGAGAGGAAGTTGAAGAACTCGGCCACGCCCTTGTACACGTTCGGCGTCTTGCCGCCCATCACCCAGAGCGAGGCGCCGCCGATGATGGAGTTCTGCGGCGCGCCCTTCACGTCGTCCCAGTACGGCAGGAAGTGCACCGACCACTTGAACTTCGCCTGGCGGCGGATGTTGGCCTGCGCGCCGGTCGACGAGGTCATCATGGCGCACTCGCCGCTCGCGAACTTGGCCTCGCCCTGGCTGTGGCGCCCGGCGTACGTGAACTCGCCCCTCTTCGCGAGGTCGGCGAGCATCTGGATCTGGCGCACGTGCAGCGGCGTGTTGAACACGAACTTCGTGTCCAGGCCCGCCATGCCGTTCTCCTTCGTGCCGATCGGCACGTTGTGCCAGGCGGAGAAGTTCTCGATATGGGTCCAGGAGGGCCAGCCGGTCGTGTACACGCAAGCCTGCCCCGCGGCCTTCAGCTTGTCGGCGTCGGCGACGAACTGCTTCCACGTCCTGGGCGCCTCGGAGATGCCGGCCTTCTTGAAGGCGTCGTCGTTCGTGTAGAACACGACCGTCGAGCTGTTGAAGGGGAAGGAGAGCATGTTGCCGTGCGGGTCGCTGTAGTAGCCCGAGACCGGCGGGAGGTAGGCCTTCGGGTTGAACGGCTCCTTCGCGTCGGCCATCACCTTGGCCACCGGC
>DASUXK010000573.1:0-6504 GCA_036377935.1 Usitatibacter sp. | reverse complement strand
ATGTCGCGGGCCGCGCCACGCCGCTCGGGCTCGCCTTCGCGACCGCTCCCGGCCGGCTCGTCACGGCCTGCATGCCGCTCGCGCCAAACGCGGCGCTGCTGGTGCGCATCGGCAGCCGCGACGTGCCCGCGCGCGTGGGCGACGCCTCGGGAACGAAGGGCTATTGCACCCTGGATGCGCCGGAAACGGGAAGCTGGCCGCTCGAGCTCGCTCGCGCGCTGCCCGCCGAGGGCGACAAGGTGTATGCGGCGCGCGTCGCCGCCTCGGGCGAGGTGACGCTCGCCGAGGGCCGCGTGGACCGGATCGAACGCGCGGCGCGCGGCGCGGTCCTCGAATTGTCGGGGGAGGCGGCCCGCGCGGAGCGCGGCGCGCCGATCCTCGACGAGCAGGGGCGCGTCGCGGCGATGTCGCGGGGCGACGGCCGCGCGGTCGCGATCCGCGCGCGCGCCTCCTCCGGATAGGCCGCGCGCCGCGCGCAACGACGGGACGACGAAGACGTGAAATACAAGGACTACTACGCCATCCTCGGCGTGCCGCGCACCGCCACCGCCGACGAGATCAAGAAGGCCTACCGCAAGCTCGCGCAGAAGTACCACCCCGACGTCACCAAGGAAGCGAAGGGCGAGGAGAAGTTCAAGGAGATCGCCGAGGCATACCAGGCGCTCAAGGACCCCGAGAAGCGCGCCGCCTACGACCAGCTCGGCAGCGGCTTCCAGCCGGGGCAGGACTTCCGCCCGCCGCCCGACTGGGAGCGGCAGTTCCGCGAGCGCTACGGCGGCGGCGGCGGCGGCGCGGGCGCGGGAGGCGGCGGATTCTCGTTCGACGACATCGACCTCTCGGATCTCTTCGGCGGCTTCGCCTCGCGCGCGCGGCGCGGCGGGCGCGGCGGCGCGTCGATGCAGATCCCGGGCGAGGATTTCGAGGTGACGGTGCACCTCTCGCTCGACGACGCGTATCGGGGCACGCAGGTGGACCTCAACCTCGGCCTACCCGAGTACGATGGGCAGGGCCGCGTGCGCCACGTGCCGAAGACCATCAAGGCGCGCATCCCGAAGGGCGCGACCGACGGGCAGCGCCTGCGGCTGCGCGGGCAGGGCGGCAAGGGCCTGAACGGCGGTCCCAACGGCGATCTCTACCTCAACATCGTGCTCCATCCCCATCCGCTCTTCCGCCCCGACGGCCACGACCTGTACCTCGACCTGCCCCTCACGCCGTGGGAGGCCGCGCTGGGCGCGACGGTGGAGGTGCCGACGCTCTCGGGCGCGGTGAACCTCAAGATCCCGCCGGGCACCGCGGCCGGACGCAAGCTGCGGCTCGCGAAGAAGGGATTGCCCAAGCCCGGCGGCGGCGAGGGCGACCTCTACGCCATCGTGCAGATCGTGAACCCCACCGTCCTCACCGACCGCGAGCGCGAGCTCTTCCGCGGACTGGCGGAAGCGTCGCGCTTCAATCCGCGCGGCCACTTCGCGCGAGGAGGATCCCATGATTGAGAACGACGAAGCGGCCTGGCTGCACGCCGAGTCGCAGGTGACGCTGGTCGAGCTCGCGCGCTCCTCCGGGCTTCCCGAGGACGTGCTGCGCGAGCTCGTGGATTACGGCGCGCTCGCGCCCGAGGCCGAGCCCGCCGGGGGCGAGTGGTGCTTCAGCGCCGAGTGCGTGGTGCGTGTGCGCAAGGCCGCGCGCCTGAGGAACGACCTCGAGCTTGAGACCGGATCGCTCGCCCTGGTGCTCTCGTTCCTCGAGCGCATCCAGCAGCTCGAGGCGCAGGTGCGCCACCTGCATGCGCAGCTCGCGGGCCCGGCCCGCTAGGCTCGCGGCGCTCTTCGCGGCCGCGCTCGCATTCCACGGCGCCATGGCCGCGATCGACATCGATTCCCTCTGGGAGTACGGCGATCCCGCGGCGAGCGAGGCGCGCTTCCGGGCGCAGCTCGCCGCCGCGCAGGGCGACGACCGGCTGGAGCTCCTCACGCAGATCGCGCGCACCGACTCGCTGCGCGGCCGCTTCGCCGAAGCGCACCGCACGCTGGACGAGGTCGAGGCGGGGCTTTCGCGCGCGGGCCCGAGGCCGCGCATCCGCTACCTCCTCGAGCGGGGCCGCACGTTCAACTCGGCCGGCGATGCTTCCCGGGCGCGCGGGCTCTTCCTCGACGCCTGGGAGGCCGCGCGCGGGGCGGGCGAAGAAGGGCTCGCGGTCGATGCCGCGCACATGGTCGCGATCACCGAGTCCGGAACGCCCGCAGCGCTCGAGTGGAACCGGCGCGGGCTCGCGCTCGCGCGCGACTCGCACGATGCCAAGGCGCGCTCGCTCATCGCGGCGATGCTCAACAACTCCGCATGGGATCTGCACGCGATGGGGCGCTACGAGGAGGCGCTCGCCGCGTTCGAGGCCGCGGAGCAGGCATGGACCCGGCGCGGCGGCCGGCGCCAGGTCGAGATCGCGCGATGGTCGGTCGCGCGCTGCCTGCGCTCGCTCGGGCGGCATCGCGAGGCGCTCGCGATCCTGCACGCGCTCGAGGCGGCGCAGGTCGCGCGCGGGCCCGTCGATCCCGACGTGATCGAGGAGATCGCCGCGAACGCCGCCGCGATCAGCGCGCCGGCACGCCCTTGAATCCGGCGCAGGGATCGGCGCGCTGCGTGGCCGGCGTGAACCACACGAGGTCGAAGCGGCCAGGCCTGGTCTCCGGATAGTCCTCCACGCGCGCCGCATCGGGATCCACCTCCACCAGTCCCACGACGAGCACGCGCAGGCGCGGTTCCCGCGCGGCGAGGTAGAGCGGGACCGCGAGGTCGGCGCGTGCGTGAGCCCGGCCGAGGATCGCCACCACGGGCCGCGATCGTTGCGCGAGGAGGCGATCGGCCATGACCGCGTCCTTCGCGCGCTGGACCTCGACCAGCCGCGCCACCATCGGGTCGTCCTCGCCGCAGTGGCCGGCGACGATCTCGCGGTGCAGGGCCTTCTCGCGCGCATCGCTCCATGTGCGGTCGAGCGCGAGTCGCGACGCCCCGCCGGCGCCCAGCGCCGCGAGCCCTTCATGCACGATGCGCCGCGTGCGCGTGCGCGGCAGGTTGAGGGCGACCAGCGGCAGCTTCTCGTGCAACGCGAAGGAAACGATCGGCGCGTAGAGCGGCCACGGCCAATGCGCGGCGATGCCGGCCGCGGCGTTCACCGCCTGCGCATCGCCGCCTTCCGCGATCGCGCGCTCGACCGCCGCCTCGCGGTCGATGTCGATCTGCTCCATCCCGACCGTCGGCCTGCGCCCCTGCGCGACGGCCGCCCGCAGCAGCCGCAGCTCGAGGTCGTGATGCGCGGGGCTGTCGTGCGTCTCGCCCAGCAGCGCGATATCGGCCGACGCGAGGCGGCGCTCCGCCTCGTGCGGCTCGATGAAACGGCGTTGCCCGACGTCCCAGACGCGGCCGGCGAGCGGCGCCTCGGGCCGCGATCCGGGAACGGCGCAGCTCGCGAGGGCGAGCGCGAGGAGCGCAAGCGCTGCGCGAAGGACACCCATGGGGTTCAATGTAATCGATTCCGGACGGCGGGGGCGAGCGTGTAAGCTTGGGGTTGGTCGCGCAAAAGCAGGGAGAATCCGCATGACGCCGTTTCGCATCGCCGTGATCGTGGTGATCCTCGCGATCGCCGGGCTCGCCGGGTACTACTTCTGGCCGTTCACGCAGCCGCCGGTGCTGCCGCCGAGCCCGCCGGTCTCCGCGCCGCCCGCGCCGCCGCCGGCCGCGCCCGCGCCCGAATCCCCGCAGAACCCGATCCCGCAGCCCGCCGAGCCCGCGCCGCAGCCGCTTCCCACGGTGCAGCAGAGCGATCCGGCGATGCGCGACGCGATCGGCGGCCTGATCGGAAAGGATGCATTCGAGCGCTATTTCGTTCCCGAGCGCATCGTGCACCGCATCGTGGCGACGATCGACAACCTGCCGCGCAAGAGCTACGCGCAGCGCCTGAGCCCGGTGAAGCCGCCGCCCGGGCTCTTCCAGGTGACGGGCAAGGACGACGACCTCGCGATCGCGCCGTCGAACGCCGAGCGCTACAGCCCGTACGTGCGCGTCCTCGACGCGATCGATACCGGCAAGCTCGTGTCGGTGTACATGCACTTCTATCCGCTCTTCCAGAAGGCGTACGTCGACCTCGGCTATCCCAACGGCTACTTCAACGACCGCCTGGTCGAGGTCATCGACAACCTGCTCGCCGCGCCCGACGTGAAGGGCCCCGTGAAGCTCGTCGTGCCGCACGTCCTCTACGAGTACGCGGATCCCGACCTGCAGCAGCGCTCCGCGGGCCAGAAGCTCCTCATCCGCATGGGCCCGGCGAACGCGGCGAAGGTGAAGGCGAAGCTGCGCGAGATCCGCGCCAAGGTTGCCCGCGCGCGGCCCTAGCTGCCCGCGCGCCCCGCTGCGCTGTCGCTTACATCGGAAACACGGAGACCACGGAGAGCACGGAGGACACGGAGAAAGGCAAACGCAGGAAGAGATCGATGGGTGCGAATGGGACACGCCTGCCCCGCATCACCGACACCATCTCCTCACCCCGCCTTCGGTCTTCTCCGTGTCCTCCGTGCTCTCCGTGGTCTCCGTGTTTCAGCTTTAGCGCGGCAGGCCGAAGGCACAAAGCGCGGGAGCCCCGGGAACGCGCCGCCAGCATGTTTCATCGAATGCGGCGCCGAACAACCCGGAGAACGAACAATGGCCCGTCTCGCCCGCATCGCGCGCGGCTGCGCGCTCGCTTCCCTCGCCGCGCTCGCGGCCTGCAGCAGCTCCTCCTCGCCGCCCGACCTCACGCAGGATCCCGCCGTCGTCGACGAGGGCAAGCGCATCTTCCGCTTCGACACCTTCGGCGACGAGACCTTCTGGACCGATACGCTGCGCATGAACGAGGTGGTCGCGGCCGCGGTCGACCCCACGACCGCGCTCTCGGTCGGGCTGAAGGTCGATGCGGAGGCGTTGCCGCCGGCAGTGGTGCAGGGCATCCAGAACGGCAGCATCAGCCTCACGAGCCCTGAGACGACGGTCGCGCTCCTCAAGCTCGATGCGGTGGTGGGCCTCAAAGGCACGGTGGAGAACGTGAACGGCAAGGACACGCTCACGCGCCTGGGCATCACGTGCGCGCTGTGCCATTCGACGGTGGACAACTCGTTCGCGCCCGGCATCGGCAAGCGCCTCGACGGCTGGCCGAACCACGACCTGAATCCCGGCGCCATCATCGCGCTCTCGCCCGTGCTCACGCCCGCGCAGAAGGCCGTGTACAACTCGTGGGGAAAGGGCATGTACGACCCGCGCTTCAATCTCGACGGCAAGAACGGGCCCACGGTGATTCCGCCCGCCTATGGCCTCGCCGGCATCCACAAGATCACGGTGACCGGCGACGGCGACGACATCGCGTACTGGAACCGCTACGTCGCGGTGACCCAGATGGGCGGCCACGGCTCTTTCTCCGAGCCGCGCACCGGCGTGAACGTGGTGAACGGCACCGACGACCAGGTGAGCGCGAAGCTTCCCGCGCTGCAGGCCTACCAGCTCACGCTCGAGGCGCCCACGCCGCCCGCCGCGAGCTTCGACGCGGCCGCGGCCGCGCGCGGCAAGGCGCTCTTCGAGGGCAAGGCGCGCTGCGCGACGTGCCACACCGGCGAGAAGCTCACCGACGCGAACGATCGACTGCACCTGCCTTCGGAAGTCGTGAGCGAGCCCGAGCCGAACGGCGAGCCGAGCTACGCCTCGCGCAGCGCGACGAAGATGTACCGCACCGCGCCGCTCGCGGGCCTGTGGCAGCACGCGCCGTATTTCCACAACGGCACCGCCGCCACGCTGACGGATGTGGTGCGGGCGTACAACGTCCGCCAATCGCTCGGGCTCTCCGCCGCCGAATCGGCGGACCTCGTCGAGTACCTCAAGTCGCTCTGAGCTCGCGGCGTTACGCTGCGCTGTCGCTTAAATCTGAAACACGGAGACCACGGAGAGCACGGAGGACGCGGAGAAAGGCAAAAGCAGGAAGAGATCGATGGGTGCGAATGGGACACGCCTGCCCCGGATCACCGGCACCATTTTCTCTCCCCGCCTTCGGCTTTCTCCGTGTCCTCCGTGCTCTCCGTGGGCTCCTGTTTGCGCTCGAGATAAGCCGAACGGCGCAGCCGCAAAGCGACAAGCGTTCGTGCCGCCCCGCCATCATGGCGGGATGAGGAAAACGATCGCGGCCCTCGCCGCATGCGCGGCGGCGCTCGGCGCGCCGGCGGCGGCGGGACAGGCAGGCGTCGAGCCGATCGGCGAGGCGCGGCCGGCGCCCGGCCTGCAAAGCGCCTCGGCGGTCGCGGCTGCGCTGCGATGGGCGGCGCTGCCCGGCGGCGGGCACGTGGCGGCGCTGGTGATCCGGTCCGCGGGCGCGCGCGCGCTGCGCGCCGGCATCCGCGTGGGCGAGCTGCCGCGCGAAGCGACGTTGCGCGTCTATGCGCCGGGGCAGGCGCCGGTGCAGGAAGCGAGCGGCGCCGCGGTGCTCGACGCGCTCGC
>DASUXK010000572.1:0-2813 GCA_036377935.1 Usitatibacter sp. | reverse complement strand
CTCGACTTCGGAGACGTCGACCGCGGCCGCGTAGGGAATGGAGACGCTGCGGTCGAGCGAGTGGCGGTCGAACTTGATGCCCGACTGCCATCCCGAGTACTCGCCGGCGGGGCTCCTCGGCTGGCTCGAGACGTAGATCGCGGAGCTGTTCTCGTTGAACCGGTTCTGCCCGACGACGGGCACGGGCTCGTCGATCGCAATATCCATCCGGTCCTTGAACACCACGTGCAGCCCGCGGATCTCGCCGACCTTGTCGGGCGCCATGTTCACTACCGCCGACTCGGTGCCCACGGCGTGGCCCGCCGCCTCGGGGAAATTGATCGCCTCGGCGACGATGCCCCACACCGTGTTCGACGGGTCGGCGCTCAGCGAGTACGCGCGGCCGATCGTGCCCGCGCCGCGCGCCCCGGCGGCGCCGCGGTCGAGCAGCAGGAAGCCGTGCAACGCGTAGTCCTCCGAGTATGGGGGGCGCGCCGTGGAGACCACGCCGCGGAATTCGCCGGGATCCGCGCAAGCCGCGCGGGCGAGGACGAGCGCGCATACGAGCGCCGGGCGCCAGGGAAGCATCGTGTTCTTCTCCTTGCGCCCACCATACCCCCGCCCGCCGGCCCGGTTTGACCCAGCGCAGCCCGGCGCGACCCGGGCCCGCTAGGGTTGGCGGTCGATGTCGCGCACGATCGTGGCGCCCTGGTCGGTCGGCTTGAGCCCGCACTTCACGTCCCCGCAGCGCCAGACGATGAGGTAGAACGTCGCGGGCACCTCGGCCTGGGAGACGTCGACCGCCGCCGCGTACCCGACCGAGGCGCTGCGGTCGAGCGAGTGCCGGTCGAACTTGATGCCCGACTGCCACCCCGAGTACTCGCCCGCGGGGCTCCTCGGCTGGCTCGAGACGTAGATCGCGGCGCTGCGCTCGTTGTATCCGTTCGCGCCCACCACCGGCACCGGGGCCGACAGGTTGGCGTCGCCGCGATCCTTGAACACCACGTCGATCCCGCGCAGCTCCCCCGCGTTGGCCGGGTTCATGTTGGCGATACCCGATTCGATGCCCACGATGTGGCCGCTCGCGGCGGGGAGGTTCACGGCCTCGGACACCAGTCCCCACAGCGTATTGCCGGGCGCGTTCGACACCGAGTAGGCGCGGCCGACCACGCCCACCGCGCGCACGCCCGCGCCGCCCGCGTCGACGAGGGTGAAGCCCTGCACGGCGCGATCCTCGGAATCGGGCGGTCGAACCTGGTCGACCACCGACTCGAAATCGACCGGCCCGGCCGCCGGGGCCGCACGCGCCGCGAGGAGCAGCGCCGCCGCAAGTGCCATCGCCATTCGCATGATCTCGTCTCTCCCTGCGATGCGATTGCACACCCGGACGGCGAGGGGAGCCACGGAAGAGACGGCTGGAAGCGGGACGAATCCTCGGCGCCGAGGATGCGGCAAAGCGTCAGCAGCGCGTGCTCCTGCGCCGCCCGGGGCCGCCCGGGGCGGCCGCCTCGTCCTGGCGGATCTCCTCGCGCAGCCACTCGACGAACTCGCGGGCCTCGGGCTTGCCGCCCGCGCGGGACGACAGCAGCGCGTGGAAGCCGCGGCCGGGCGAGGTGGGGGGACCGAAGAGCGCCACGAGCTTGCCTTCGCCGATGAGCCGGTCGACGAGGGTCATTCGCGCGAGCGCGATGCCCTGCCCGTGCAGCGCGGCCTGCAGCACCTGGTCGTACTGGTCGAAGGCGAGGGTCGCCTCGGGCACGAAGTCCTCGATGCCGCGCGGCTCGAGCCACACCGGCCACGACAGCCAGGCGACGCCCCCGCCCGGATCGTGGAAGGCGAGCAGCGTGTGGCGGCGAAGATCCGCCGGGGTGCGCAGGGGACGCCTCGCTGCACGCGCCTCCTTCAGGTACGCGGGGCTGCAGACCGCCGCGAGCCGTTCGCTCACGAGGTGCACCGCGCCCGGCGGCACGCGGTCGAGCGGGCAATCGCGGATCGCCACGTCGATGCCCATGCGCTCCATGTCCACCACCTCGTGCGTGGCGGCGATGCGCACGTCGATGCCGGGGTGCGACTTGCGCCAATGCGAGAGGCGCGGCACGAGCCACATCGAGGCGAACGAGATGGTGGTGGTGACGGTGAGCACGTGCGCGCCGCGCGCCTCCCGCAGCGTTCGCGTCGCCTGGCGAACGTCCTCGAGCGCGGGCCCGATCGCGCGCAGGTAGGCGCGGCCCTCGGCGGTGAGCGCGAGCGCCTTGTGCCGGCGCTCGAAGAGCGCGACGCCGAGGAACTCCTCGAGCGCGAGGATCTGCCGGCTCACCGCGGACTGCGTGAGGAAGAGCTCGGCCGCCGCGCGCGTGAAGCTCTGGTGGCGTGCGGCGGACTCGAAGCCGCGCAGCAGGTCGAGCGGCGGCAGGTCGCGGCCCGGTTTATCCATTCCCATCACTCATGCAAGACATGCGCCGATTTCGTTTGCGTGCCCATTGTGGCGAGGGGGATATTGAGCTCACCGGATGCATTCTGCATGCGTCCGACTCATCCCACAAGGAGGCCCCATGGAATTGCGCGTGAACGCTCCGGTGCTGGAGCTCGATGAAGGACAGGTCATGACGCTGCTCGACGCCGAGGGTGCGCGCATCGTGCCGCGCCAGGGCTCGGTCTGGGTCACGCAGGAAGGCGATCGCGCCGACCACATCGTGGCGGTCGGGGAGGCGATGGTCGTGCTGCGGCCGGGGCGCACCGTGGTGCAGGCGCTGCGCCCGGCGCGGGTCGAGATCGTCGAGGCGGCCGGCGATGCCCGCTGACCTGCGCGACGTTCCCCTCGAGGCGCTCCACCC
>DASUXK010000571.1:0-3842 GCA_036377935.1 Usitatibacter sp. | reverse complement strand
ATGGAGATCGGGATGATCACGCCGCCCGTCGGGCTGAACCTGTTCGTGACATCGGGCATCACGGGCATGTCGATCATGGAAGTGGTGCGCGCGGCGCTCCCGTGGCTTTCCGTGCTGCTGGTGTTCCTCGTGATCGTCACCTACGTGCCGCTGATCTCGCTCTGGCTGCCCGGATTCATGTTCTGAACGGAAAACCGGGGACAGACCACATTTTCTAAAGGACGAAACGGAATGAAGGCACCATGGCCGTTTCGTCCTTTAGAAAATGTGGTCTGTCCCCGGTTTTCCGGTTTTCGCTAGATCAGCTTCCAGCGCCGTCGCACGAGGATGCGCAGCTTCATGCACTCGCGCTCGGAAAGCGAGGCGGCCTCGGCCTTGAGGGCCGACTCGAAGGCGTCGAGCGCCTCGCGCGTGGCGGCGGCGAAGAGCCGGTCCTTGAGCGCGTAGAAGCGCGGCGAGAACTCGCCGAAGAGCTCGTCGAGCGCCGGGAAGGACGTGCGGTGCACCGGGGAGCGGCCGAGCCGGAGCAGCGCCTCGCGGTGCTCGGGCGTGGGGTAGCCCTTGTGCCCCGCGAAGCCGTAGCCGGGATACTCGCGGTCGAGGGCCTCCATCATGGCGTCGCGCGCGGTCTTGGCGATGATGGAGGCGGCGGCGATGGTGAAGTCGATGCCGTCGCCCTTGTTGAACGCGTTCTGCGGCATGGGGATGCCGGGAATCGTGCGCGCGTCCACGAGCACGTGCTGCGGCGGCCGCGGCAGGCCCTCCACGGCGCGGCGCATCGCCAGCAACGAGGCGTGATAGATGTTGAGCGTATCGATCTCTTCCACCGTCGCGATGCCCACCGCCACGCCCGAGGCCTTCGCGCGGATCTCCCCGGCGAGGGCCTCGCGCGTGGGCGCGTCGAGCTTCTTGGAATCGTCCACGCCCTCGATCGCGGTCTGCGGCGGGAACATCACCGCCGCGGCGACGACCGGCCCGGCGAGCGGGGCCACGCCCGCCTCGTCCACGCCGGCGATGTCGCGCACGCCCGACTTCCACAGCACCCGCTCGAAGTGGCGCATGGCATCCAGCCGCGCCCGCTCGTCGCGCTCGCGCTCGAAGCGCTTGCGCAGCGTCGCATACAGGCGCTGCACGCCCTGCCGCTGGTCGCGCTGCAGCCGGTTCAGGACCTGCTGGGAGACGGGTTGCTTGTCTTCGACGTACCGCTTCCGGATCTCTTCGATCGAAAGCTCTTCGACACGGGCCATGTTGCGCGACTTTCGGGAACCGGACCATTCTAGCAAGCCCCGGGCCCGGGGAACGGCCCCCCGCAGGATCTGACTAAGGCAGGAATGCCCTATCCCACCGCCCCCCTCGTCGCCTGCCCGCAGTGCGACGCCCTGCAGATGGAGCCGGCCCTGGTCCCCGGGGGATCGGCCGACTGCGTGCGCTGCGGCGCGGAGCTCTACCGGTACAAGCCGGGGAGCATCGACCGCACGCTCGCCTTCACGCTCGCCGCGGCGATCCTCTTCGCCTTCGCGAACATCTATCCGCTCATGGAGATGGACGCGCGCGGCCTGCGCTCGGCGACCACGCTCTTCGGCACCGTGCAGGCGCTCTCGGAGGAAGGCATGCCGAGCGTGGGCCTGCTGGTGTTCGCGACCGCCCTCGCGCTGCCCGTGGTCGAGCTCGCGGCGATGATCTACATGCTGCTGCCCCTGCGCGTCGGCGTGGTGCCGCCGGGCCTGCGCTACGCGTTCCGCCTCGTCGACCGCGTGCGCGTGTGGGGCATGGCCGAGGTGCTGCTGCTGGGCGCGCTCATCGCCTTCGTGAAGCTCAAGGACATCGCGGCGGTGCATCCGGGCATCGCGCTCTACTCGCTCGGGGGCTTCGTGTTCCTGCTCGCGGCCGCGGACGCGTGGTACGAGCCGCGCGCGGTGTGGCATTGCGCCCGGGAGCTCTCGACGTGATCGCCACCGCGGCGCGCCAGGGGCTGCTGCACTGCGAGGCGTGCGGGCTCCTCAACCGGCCCTGCCGCGAGGCGGGGCGCATGCATTGCGCGCGTTGCGAGGCGCCGCTGCACCGGCGCAAGCCCAACGCCATCGCGCGCACCTGGGCGTTCCTCGTGGCCGCGGCGATCCTCTACATCCCCGCGAACCTGCTGCCCGTGATCCACAGCGGCTCGCTCTTCGGCGAGAACCCGCACGACACGATCCTGGGCGGCGTGATCTATTTCTGGACCAGCGGCTCGTGGGCGCTCGCGATCATCGTGTTCGTCGCGAGCCTCGTGGTGCCGGGGACGAAGATCGTGGCCCTCGCGTTCCTCCTCGTCACGTCGCAGCGCCGCTCGCGATGGCGCCCCTTCGACCGCACGCGGCTCTACCGCTTCGTCGCCTACGTCGGGCGCTGGTCGATGGTGGACATCTACATCGGCGCGATCTCGGTCGCGCTCGTGCAGCTGCGGCCCTTCGCCTCGATCGTGCCGGGGCCGGGCGCGATCTACTTCGGCGCGGTGGTGATCCTCACCATGCTCGCCTCGGAGAGCTTCGACCCGCGGCTGATCTGGGATGGGGTGGACGAATCCGATGAGTGATCTTCCTCCGGTCCCGGAAGACGGCGAGGTGCCGCGCGCGGTGGCGAGGAAGCCCGGCCCGCGCACGCTGCAGCTCGTGTGGATCATCCCGATCCTCGCGGCGCTCGTGGGCCTCGGGATCGCGGTGAAGTCGTACCTCGACCGCGGGCCCACCATCACCATCCAGTTCCGCACCGCGCAGGGCATCGAGGCCGGCAAGACGAAGATCAAGCACAAGTCGGTGGACATCGGCACCGTGAAGTCGGTGAAGCTCTCCGAGGACCACAGGAGCGTGGTCGTCGCCGCCGAGATGGACCGCGACGCGAAGGATTTCCTGGTGGACGATTCGCGCTTCTGGGTGGTGCGCCCGCGCATCGCCGGGGGCCAGGTGTCGGGGCTGAGCACGCTCCTCGCCGGCTCGTACATCGCCGCCGAGCCGGGCCGGTCGAAGACGGTGCAGCGCCACTTCGTCGGGCTCGAGGAGCCGCCGGTCGTCACCTCGGACCTGCCGGGGCGCGCCTTCACGCTGCTCGCCGGGAACCTCGGCTCCCTCGACGTGAACTCGCCCGTGTACTACCGCGGCATCCTCGCCGGCCGCGTCGTCGCCGCGAAGGTCGCCGACGACGGCAGCCAGGTGAAGGTGGACGTCTTCATCCGCGCGCCCTTCGACAAGTACGTGAACTCGCAGACGCGCTGGTGGAACGCGAGCGGCGTCGATTTCTCGGTCACCGCGAGCGGCGTGCAGCTCGAGACGCAATCCCTCGTGACGCTGCTGCTCGGCGGGATCTCGTTCGAGACGCCGCCCGACCAGGGCCGCCGCGAGCCGGTGCAGGCGAACGCCACCTTCAAGCTGTGGGACGGAAAGGGCGAGGCGCTCAAGCCGCGCGAGACGGTGGTCGAGAACTACGTGATGAAGTTCTCGCAATCGGTGCGCGGCCTCGCGGTGGGCGCGCCCATCGATTTCCGCGGCGTGACCGTGGGCCAGGTGAGGCGCATCGACCTCGAGTACGACCCGAAGTCGGTCGCCTTCCGCTCCGCGGTGCAGATCGAGCTCTGGCCGAACCGCCTGCGCCCGCGCAACGCGAAGCCCGGCGGGCGCTGGGACACGATGACTCCCGCCGAGCGCATGACGGTCTTCGTGAAGCACGGCTTCCGCGGGCAGCTGCGCAACTCCAACCTCCTCACGGGGCAGCTCTACATCGCGCTCGATTTCTTCCGCAACGCGGCGCCCGCGAAGGTGGATTTCCGCGAGCCCGCGCCCGAGATCCCGACGGTCTCCGGCGGCCTGGGC
>DASUXK010000570.1:0-3617 GCA_036377935.1 Usitatibacter sp. | reverse complement strand
ACGAGCGCGTTCATCAGCTCGGCGGCGCGCGTGTGCGGTTCGAACTCGGCCGGGCGCACGCGCGGATCCCGCGCGCCTTCATGGGGCGTCGGGGCGTGGAGATGGACGGCGGCGCGCTGCGCTGCCGCGTGTCGAGGGTCCGGGGCCGGCATGGTCATGCGATGAGCTGGTTCTTCACCGCATAGTAGGTGATGTCGGCGTTGGACTTGAAGTTCATTTTTTCCAGGATCCGCGAGCGGTACGTGCTCACGGTCTTCACGCTCAGGAAGAGCTCCTTCGCGATTTCCGACACGCTTTGTCCCGACGCGAGCTTGCAGAAGATCTGGAACTCGCGCTCGGAGAGCTGGGTGTGCGACGGCTGGTCCGCGGCGGGGCCGGCGAGGCCCTGCGCGAGCTTGTCCGCGATGCGCGGGCTCACGTAGCGGCGGCCCTGCGCGGCGGCGACGACGGCGGAGACGAGGTTCTCGGACGGCGCGTCCTTCGCGACGAAACCGGAGGCGCCCGCCTTGAGGAGGTTGATCGCGTACTGGTCCTCCGGATAGCCGCTCACGATGAGCACCGCCATCTCCGGACGGATCGCCTTGGCCCGGTTGAGCACGTCCACGCCGGACATGTCCGAGAGCGACAGGTCGACCAGCGCGACGTCGAACGCATGGGCGCGCACCAGCGCGATCGCCTCTTCTCCCGTGCGCGCCTCGCCGGCGACCTCCATGTCCACGCGGCCCGAGAACACCTGCTTGAGGCCCATGCGCACGACATCGTGGTCGTCCACGATCAGCAGCCGAATCATTGCTTGCGACCCTGCGGAGGTTGTGTAGGTGCCCATTACACCACGCTGCGCCGCGCCGGCGGTCGTCGGCGGGCTCGGATTCCTTTGTAGGACAAATCCTACACCAGACGGTCTAGAAGGAGTATTTGAAGAGGATGCGATGGCGGTTGACGGAAATATTTTCACGTTGGAGTCCCGGGAGGTCCGGCATGAAGTTGCGTACCGGTTTATAGACGATGTGTCCGTTGGTGGGGTCGTAGCAAAGGCTGCGCGCGCCGTCGCACGACGACGGGCTTGCGCGTCGCGACTCGGGGTGCGGGATGAAGTCGAGGTCGACGGGCTCCTCCTGGCTGAACACGAAGGGCGCCTGGTGGCTCGCGGGGGAAGCGGCGATCGCCTCCTTCGGCGCGAGCCGCAGCGCCTTCTCGGCCACGGGCGCGGCCGCATCCCCCGTCGCCGGAGCGGCGGCGAGCGCGAGAGCGAGGGCGAGCATCGTGGTGTTCATCGGGACTCCCGACATCGGCCTTCGTCACGCGTTTTCATGCCGGAAGGCGTTCGGCTGGGAGTGATGCTGCGCCGGGCACTTCAGCCGGTATGCCAGCGGGATGCGCCAGCCGGTGTCCTTTTTTCCCCCCGTCCGGCGTGGGATTGCGCCGACGCCCGGCCGGAACGGGCCGACCGCATGGCGCGCGCTCCTCTCATTACGCCGCGACGCCGCGCCAACTATCGTGGCTGCTCCAGTCCGCGCTTTGTAGCCGGACGCCGCAAAGGAGCCTCCATGAAACGCCTGCTTCCGTGGGCAGCCGCAGCGATCGCGATGCACGTCGCCGCCGCGCCGACGATCGAGACCACGCCGGCCATCCCGACGTACGGCCCGGCGATCGCGATGCAGCTGAACACGCCCGATTCGATGGCGTACCTGCCGAGCGTGCGCTACAAGCGCTCGGGCAACGACATCACCGTCGAGTACGAATACGTGCGTTCCGATTTCGGTCCTTTCAGCCCGGCGTTCGGCACTCCGCGCCTCGATGTGGGCGAGCTGCCGCCCGGCAACTATCGCGTGACCGCGCGCCTCATCGACATGGAGGATCCGACGGCTCCGGTGCAGACGGTGACGTCGAACGTGCCGGTGGTCCCGCCGCAGGACTGGGGCATCTACACCGTGCCGCGCGCGCCCATCTCGAACGACCGCGTGAACCTCGTGATCCGCAGCGCCGCCTACTTCGATCCTTCCTCGATGCGCGCGGCGGTGAACGGGAACACGGTGCGCGTCGACTTCACGTATCGCGCCAGCGCGCCCACCGGCGGCCCCACGCCGCAGGGGCTCACCTCGTTCGCGTCGATCGACGTGGGACGCCTCGCGCCCGGCCTCTACCACGCGGAGGGATGGGGACGTCCCGACACGGGCGGCGATCCGCAGCGCTACTTCACGCTCGATTTCCAGGTGACGGCGCAATCGCGCGTCGTCGAGTACTACCAGGGCCAGCTCGACCATTACTTCATGGCGGCGGGCGGCGACGAGGTGGACCTGCTCGATCGCGGCGGCCAGGGCGGATGGGGGCGCACCGGGCAGTCCTTCCGCGCGTGGTCGCGCCAGGCGGACGCGCCCGCCGGCGCGCAACCGGTCTGCCGCTTCTACGCGGCCGGCCCGAACTCGCACTTCTACACCGGGGATGCGTCGGAATGCGGGGAGCTGCGCTCGCTCGAGCAGGCGCAGCGCGCCCAGGCCGAGGGCTCGGGCAAGGCGTTCCTCGGCTGGGGCTACGAGGGCATCGCGTTCTGGGCGCTGGTGCCCGTGAACGGGCAATGCCCCGCGGGCACGAAGCCCGTCTGGCGCAACTACAACAATCGCGCCGCCGAGAACGACTCGAACCACCGCTTCACGGTCGACCCTCAGCAGCACCTGGCGATGCAGGGCTGGCTCGACGAAGGGCCGGCTTTCTGCTCGCCCTGACCGCTCGCCGCGCGAGCAGCCGCAGGAAAGCCGCCTCCGCGGCGCGCAGCCCGCGCGGGGCGCGCGTCGCGCGCGGGGCCGGCTCGCCGCTCCACGTCGCCGGGTCGAGCACGCGCGGGTGCACGTAGCTCTTGCGGCAGACGGCGGGCGTGTTGCCGAGCAGGCGCGCGGCTTCGCGCACCGCGGCCGACATGTCGGTGAGTCGCACCTCGCCCTCGTCGAGCCGTTGCCGCAGCAGCGCCGCGACGTACACGCTTCCCGCCCACGTGCGGAAGTCCTTCGACGTGAAATCGTCGCCCGCGATCGACTGCAGGTAGTCGTTCACGTCGCCCGAGCCGATGCGCTGCACCTCGCCCGCGTCGTCCACGTACTCGAAGAGCTCCTGGCCGGGCAGCTCGCGGCAGCGGCGCACGACGCGCGCGAGGCGCGGGTCCTCGATGCCGATGCGATGGAACTTGCCGCTCTTGCCGCGGAACTGGAACTCGATGCGGTCGCCCTTGACCTTCACGTGCCGGTTACGCAACGTGGTGAGGCCGTACGAGGAATTCTCCTCGGCATAGCGCTCGTTGCCCACGCGGATGCAGGTGCGCTCGAGGAGCTGCACGATCGCGGCGAGCACCTTGTCGCGCGTGAGGCCGGGCTTCGCGAGATCCTCGCCCACGCGCCTGCGGATCGCGGGCAGCGCCTGCGCGAACTCCAGCAGGCGGTCGAACTTGTCCGCCTCGCGATCCTCGCGCCAGCGCGGGTGGTAGCGGTACTGCTTGCGCCCGCGCGCATCGCGTCCGGTGGCCTGCAGGTGCCCGCGGTCGTCCGCGCAGATCCACACGTCGGTCCACGCCGGCGGGATCGCCAGCGCACGGATGCGCGCGAGCGTCGCATCGTCGGCGACGCGCC
>DASUXK010000569.1:0-2899 GCA_036377935.1 Usitatibacter sp. | reverse complement strand
GAACGTGAAGGTGAAGATGAACATGAACGGGCGCGAACCGAAAGCGGCCACCTTCCGTCCGCGGGGAACGTTCTCGCGCCCCGGGAAACCGGCCGAAGCCCCGGTGCGCGCCGAAGGCCTTTCGCCCGGCGAGGTCCCGCGCTCGGGAAACGGCGCCGCCGGAGCCCTCCTGCTGATCGCGGTGGTGGTGATCGCGATCGTGGTCTACGTGCGCTTCGGCTGAATCAGCCGTTGAGGATCGTCACCAGCTCCGGCATCGGCGCCTGCGCGTGCCCGCGCGCCTTCGCCTGCTCGAGCGTGGCGAGGATCCCGTCGGCCGAGTCGTGCGCGGCGTGCAGGTCGTTCGCCATGGCGGTGTAGTACGAGAGGTCCTTGTGCGCGTTCGAGATGCTGAAGCGAAAGCCGCTCGAGTCGCGCGAGAGGATGTAGGGCTGCAGGCGCTGCAGGATCACGCCGGCCCCGCCGCCCTTGGCAAGCACGTCCACGAGCACGGAAGGATCGATGCCCGCACGCTCCGCGCACGCCGCGGCCTCGGCGAGCACGGTGGAAAAGCCGAGCGAGACGAAGTTGTGCAGGAGCTTCAGCGTGTGCCCGGAGCCCACGGGGCCCGCGAACGTGATGTTCTCGGCGAAGGAGCGCAGCAGCGGCAGGCATTCGTCGAAGAGCGCGCGATCGCCGCCGACGATGAGGTTCAGGCGCCCTTCCATCGCCTCCTTCGGCGTGCGCGTCATGGGCGCGTCGAGGAAGCGCCCGCCCGCGTCCTGCACGCGCTTCGCGATCTTCTGCGTGACGCTCGGGATCGAAGTCGAGCAGTCGATCACCACGGCGCCGCGCGCGAGGCCGGCGAGCACGCCCGTCTCCTTCGCGAGGAGCACCTCCTCCACCTGCGGCGCGCCGGTCACGCAGAGGATCACGACATCGGAATGACGCGCCACCTCCGCGCCCGATGCGCGCGCCTCGGCGCCCGCCGCGACGAGGTCCTTCACCGGCTGGTTGCCCGGATGGTCGAGGAAGCCGAGCGACCAGCCGGCCTTGCGCACGTTCGTCGCGATTCCCAACCCCATCAAGCCCACGCCCACGATGCCGATGCGCGACTTGCCCTTCTCGATGCCCGCCATTCACTCCTCCGATCGAACTGAATTCCGTTGGCGTTGAACTGTACATCAAGCGCCGCGGCCCGCCGTCGTATCATTTCGGATTCGACATCGAGTGAAGAGAAAGGCAGCGCGATGCAGGTCATCGAAATCTCCTGCCCGGGGGGGCCCGAAGTGCTGCGGCCGGCGAGCGCCGAGAAACCCTCGCCCGGCCCGCGCGAGGTGCTCGTGAAGGTCGCCTTCGCGGGCGTGAACGGCCCGGACCTCATGCAGCGCCGCGGCCTCTATCCGCCCCCGAAGGGCGCCTCCCCGCTGCTGGGCCTCGAGATCGCGGGCGAGGTCGAATCGGTGGGCGCCGAGGTGAAGCGCTGGAAGGTGGGCGATCGCGTCTGCGCGCTCACGAACGGCGGCGGCTACGCGCAGTACTGCACCGTGCTCGGGGATCACTGCATGCCCATCCCGCAGGGCCTCGATCTCGAGGAAGCCGCGTCGCTGCCCGAGGCGTACTTCACCGTGTGGAGCAACATCTTCATGACGGCGCACCTGCGCGAGGGCGAGGTCTTCCTCGTGCACGGCGGCGCGGGCGGCCTGGGCACCGCCTCGATCCAGCTCGGCAAGGCCTTCGGCGCACGCGTGGTGGTGACCGACAGCCCCGCCGAGCGCGTCGCGCAATGCAAGGCGCTCGGGGCCGATCGCGCGATCGACTACAAGACCGAGGACTTCGTCGAGATCGTGCGCGAGGAGTTCGGCGGCGCGGACGTGACGCTCGACATCGTGGGCGGGCCCTACATCGCGAAGAACGTGAAGGCCGCGCGCCACGACGGGCGCATCGTGCAGCTCGCCTTCGCCCTGGGCTCGAAAGTCGAGCTCGACTTCATGCCGATCATGCTCAAGCGCCTGCACTACACCGGATCGACGCTGCGCAGCCGGACGGACGCCTTCAAGACGCAGGTCGCGCGCGAGCTGGAACAGAAGGTGTGGCCGCTCTTCGCGAGCGGAAAGATCAAGCCCGTCGTGCACACCGTGCTTGCGCTCGCGCAGGCCGCGGAGGCGCACCGCCTCATGGAGTCGGGCGGGCACACCGGGAAGATCGTGCTGAAGGCTTAGTCGGCCTGGCGTCGATCCAGCGCCATTTCGACGAACGGCCGCTTCGCCTCGGTATACGACTCGCGGTATGGCTCATGACGGCCAAACCCGCGATCGCGCACTCACTTCTTGGCGGGCACTGAGAACGGCTTGCCCGCATCCACCACGAACATGATGAGGGCCTTCAGCTCGCCGTCTCCGGCATTGAAGACCTGCATCGTCGTGTTGGCCGCATGTCCGTTCATGGTCTGGCCGCCGTCGACATAGCGCACGCCATCCGGCGTTCGCTGGCCCAGCCGCCCGCTGATCACGTAGAACGATTCCGAGCCGGGATGCGAATGGGCCGGCGTCTTCGAGCCGGCGGGCCCCGAGCCGTAGTTCAGCCGCAGCAGGTATTCGGATGCGCTGAGCTCGGGCACGGGGCCGATCTCGGCCACCATCGTTCCGCCGGGGGTCGATGCCCCCTGGGCGCCGAGCGTGGCGACCCACACCTTGCCATCGACCTCGGCGATCAGCGACGTGGTGGTCTCGTAGCGCACCGCGGCCGGGTTCCAGCCGTCGGGGCCCACGGCGACCTTGGCATCGGCCAGCGTCGGGAAGGTCTCGAGGCGCCAGTACAGCGGCCCGGCGGGAAGCTCCTTCACCTTCTTCTCCGCGACCGGCTTCACCACGTATTTCTGCTCGGACGCCGCGGAAGACGGGGGCGCCGCAAGCATTGC
>DASUXK010000568.1:0-8179 GCA_036377935.1 Usitatibacter sp. | reverse complement strand
GTCGCCTGCGCGCGGTTGCGCGACCTGGGAGCGCGCGTCGCGAAGGTGGAGCCGCCCTCGGGCGACCCTCTCGAGGGATTCTGCCCCGATTGGTACGGCCGCCTGCGCGAGGGCATGGATGTTCGCCGCATCGACCTCAAGGAGGAGGCCGGCCGGCGGGAGATCGAATCGCTCCTCGCCGCGGCGGACCTGTTCGTGACGGCGCAGCGTCCTTCCGCCCTGGCGCGCCTCGGCCTGGACGCCGGCTCGCTCGCGGCGCGCCATCCGCGCCTGTGCACGCTCGCCATCACCGGCCACGGCGGGACCGACGAGGACAAGGCCGGCCACGACCTCACCTATCTCGCCGAGCACGGCCTCGTCTCGCCGCCCGCGCTGCCGCCCACGCTCTTCGCCGACATGGCGGGCGCCGAGCGCGCGGTCTCCACGGCGCTCGCGCTGGTCCACGCGCGCGATCGCGACGGCCGCGGCGCCTCGGCGACGGTTCCCCTCGCGGACGCCGCGGAATTCCTCGCGCGCCCGTTGCACGAAGGCCTCACGCGCCCCGGCGCCCTGCTGGGCGGCGGGCTCGCCGCCTATAATCTCTACGAGGCGCGCGACGGCTGGATCGCGGTGGCCGCGCTCGAGCCGCACTTCGCGCGCCGCCTCGCGGAAGCGTTCGGGCTCGATGCGCTCTCCCGCCCGGCGCTCGCCGCGCGCTTCGCCGCGGAGGGCACGGCGCACTGGGAGCGCTGGGCGCGCGAGCTGGACCTCCCGATCGTCGCCGTCCGATTTCCATCCCCATAGGAACGCCATGCAGATCCAGGACAACGTGTTTCTCGTCACCGGCGGCGGCTCCGGCCTCGGCGCCGCCACCGCCAAGATGATCGCCGACGAGGGCGGCAAGGTCGTGATCGCCGATGTCGCCGACGCCGGCGACTGGGTCGCGAAGCAGCTCGGCGGCAACGGCCGCTTCGTCAAATGCGACGTCACCGACGAGGCGTCGATGCAGGCGGCGGTCGACGCCTGCATCGCCTCGTTCGGATCGATCCATGGCCTCGTGAACTGCGCGGGTGTCGCGCCCGGCGAGCGCGTGGTCGGCCGCAACGGCCCGCACTCGCTCGCCCACTTCACGCGCACCGTGATGATCAACCTCGTCGGCACCTTCAACGCGATCCGGCTCGCCGCGGCGAAGATGAGCGTGCAGCCGGCGTTCGCCAACGGCGAGCGCGGCGTGATCGTGAACACGTCCTCGGTCGCCTCCTTCGAGGGGCAGATCGGGCAGGCGGGCTACAGCGCCTCCAAGGCCGGCGTGAACGGCATGACGCTTCCCGTCGCGCGCGAGCTGGCGAAGTTCGGCATCCGCGTGATGACGATCGCGCCGGGCATCTTCGATACGCCGATGCTGCAGGGCATGAGCGAGGAGGTGCGCACGTCGCTGGGCCAGCAGGTGCCCTTCCCGCCACGCCTGGGCCGCCCCGACGAGTACGCGTCGCTCGTGCGCGAGATCATCGAGAACGAGGTCCTGAACGGCGCGGTGATCCGCCTCGACGGCGCGATCCGCATGGCCGCCAAGTAGGCGGCACTGCCAAAGCGGAAACACGGAGACCACGGAGAGCACGGAGGACACGGAGAAAAGCAGAGCAGGGTGAGGAGAGGGTGTCGCTCATTCCCAGCGCTTATCGCATTCGCGACCATCAACAATCCATTCCGGTTTTGCTTTTCTCCGTGTCCTCCGTGCTCTCCGTGGTCTCCGTGTTTCCGCTTGAATCCCCCCGCGGAGCGGCAAAACAGCCGCAGATGAGCGATAATTACAGTCCGGCCGCCCCACGAGGGATGCCGGTTTCGCAGCCTCGGGGCAACCCCGGGCGAAGACCTCCAGGGAGCCCGCATGCTGTTCGACACGCACCTCACCGAGGAATTCGACGCGCTTCGCGACACGGTGAAGCGCATGTGCGACGCGGAGCTCGCGCCGCGCGCGGCGGCGATCGACGCGAACAACGAATTCCCGATGGACATGTGGCGCAAGCTCGGCGAGCTGGGCCTGCTCGGCATGACCGTGCCCGAGGAATACGGCGGCACGGGGCTGGGCTACGTCGCGCATGTCGTTGCGATGGAGGAAGTCTCGCGCGCGTCCGCCTCGGTGGGCCTTTCGTACGGCGCGCACTCCAACCTCTGCGTGAACAACCTCTTCCTCAACGGGAACGAGGCGCAACGGCGCAAGTACCTCCCGAAGCTCTGCTCGGGTGAATTCGTCGGCGCGCTCGCGATGAGCGAGCCGGGCGCGGGAAGCGACGTCGTGGGCTCGATGGCCTGCCGCGCGGAGAAGAAAGGCGAGCGCTGGATCGCCAACGGCTCGAAGATGTGGATCACCAACGGGCCCGATGCCGACGTCCTCATCGTGTACATGCGCACCGCTCCGAAGGAGCAGGGCTCGCGCGCGATGACGGCCTTCCTCGTCGAGAAGGGCATGAAGGGGTTCTCCACCGCGCAGAAGCTCGACAAGCTCGGCATGCGCGGCTCCAACACCTGCGAGCTGGTGTTCCGCGATTGCGAGATCCCGCAGGAGAACGTGCTGGGCGAGGTGAACGGCGGATCGCGGGTGCTCATGCGCGGGCTCGATACCGAGCGCTGCGTGCTCTCCGGCGGCCCGATCGGCATCATGCAGGCCGCGATGGACGTCGCGCTTCCCTACGTGCACGAGAGGAAGCAGTTCGGCGAGCCCATCGGCACCTTCGAGCTGATGCAGGGCAAGATCGCCGACATGTACGTGAAGCTGCAGGCCTCCCGCGCCTTCAGCTACCGCGTCGCCGGCGCGCTCGACCAGGGGCGCGGGCGCGCCGCGCGCAAGGATGCGGCCGCGTGCCTCCTCTTCGCCTCCGAGAACGCGGTGCAGGTCGCGCTCGAGGCGATCCAGGCGCTCGGCGGCAACGGCTACATCAACGAATTTCCCGCGGGGCGGCTGCTCCGCGACGCGAAGCTCTACGACATCGGCGCGGGGACCAACGAGATCCGCCGCATGCTGATCGGGCGCGAGCTCTTCCACGAATCGGTTTGACCGGAAGCACGGAAAGGCAGGAGCAGTCATGGAAAACATCGTGATCGTCGGCGCCAAGCGCACTCCCATCGGCGCCATGCAGGGCAAGTTCAACAGCGTGAGCGCCTCGGAGCTCGGCGCCGCCGCGATCAAGGCGGCCATCGAGCAGGCGGGCGTGAAGCCGAACGAGGTGGACGACCTCCTCTTCGGCTGCGTGCTGCAGGCGGGCCAGGGCCAGGCCCCTGCGCGGCAGGCGGCGATCAAGGCGGGACTCTCGAACACCACGCCCGCCACCACCGTGAACAAGATGTGCGGCTCGGGCATGAAGGCCGCGATGATGGCCTGGGACGAGCTCGTCACCGGCAACGCGAAGGTGGTGGTCGCGGGCGGCATGGAATCGATGACCAACGCCCCGCACCTGCTGCCCAAGGCGCGCGGCGGCTACCGCTACGGCGCGCAGCAGCTCCTCGACCACATGGCCACCGACGGGCTCGAGGACGCCTACGCCGGCAAGCCCATGGGCTACTTCGCCGACAAGACCGCGGAAAAGTACGGCTTCACGCGCGAGCAGATGGACGAATACTCGAAGGAATCCACCACGCGCGCGCTGAACGCGGAGCGGTCGGGCGCCTTCGCCGACGAGATCGCGCCGGTGACGGTGAAGACGCGCGCCGGCGAGGAAGTGGTGAAGGAGGACGAGACGCCCTTCACGGTGAAGCTCGACAAGATCCCGACGCTGCGTCCGGCGTTCAACAAGGACGGGCGCGTCACGGCGGCCTCCTCCTCCTCGATTTCCGATGGAGCGGCGGCGCTCGTGATGATGACGGAGTCGGAGGCGAAGAAGCGCGGCGCGAAGCCGCTCGCCCGCGTCGTGGCGTATGCCAGCAACGCGCACGAGCCCGAGTGGTTCACCACCGCCCCCGTGGGCGCGATCCAGAAGGTCCTCGCGAAGGCCGGATGGAAGACCTCGGACGTGGACCTCTTCGAGGTGAACGAGGCGTTCGCCTGCGTCTCCATGGCCGCGATGAAGGACATCGGCATCCCGCACGACAAGCTCAACGTGAACGGCGGCGCCGTGGCGCTCGGGCACCCGATCGGGGCGACCGGCGCGCGCATCATCACCACGCTCATCTATGCGCTCAAGAAGCGTGGATTGAAAAAGGGAGTCGCCGCGCTGTGCATCGGCGGCGGTGAAGGTACCGCAGTCGCATTGGAGGTCCTTTGATGTCTTCGAATTCCGCTACCCCGATCGAAACCTCGCCCAACATCGGCCGCAGCCTCGCCAACGACCTGCGCGCCGTCGGCATCGACTCGCTCGAAGCCCTGATGCGGGTCGGCTTCTGGGACGCGTGGCTGCAGCTGCGGCGCGTGAATCCCGAGCGCGACGCGCTCGTGCCGTGCCTCGCGCTCGCCGGCGCCGTGGCGGGCGTTCGCTGGAACCACCTGCCGCCCAAGGTGCGCGCGGACATCCGCCAGCGGGTGAAGGCGGTGCGCGCGTGAAGCCGCTCGCGGCCGCCGCCCTCGCCCTCGCCGCCGCGGCGCTGCTCGTCGCGGGCTGCGGGAAGTCCGAGAGGCCCAAGACCGATGCGGCGGCGGAGCAGGCGGCCGCGGCCCAGCGCGCGCGCGAGGGCCCGTACGGCGGCGACCTCAAGGCGCTCGACAAGGCGAAGGGTCTCGGCGAGGACCTCAACCGCAAGGCGCAGGAAGAAGGCGAGCAGGCCGACCGGATGTCCCGCTAGCGAATGCGCCGCATCCCTGGGTCCACCCGATGAGCGGCGTCGCGCCGCATCCGCGCCAGCCGCTCATCGCGGCCTGGATCTCGCAGGTCGTCGGCACCATCGTGCTCGCGACCGTCGTCTACTTCTTCGTGAAGGCCGTCGGCGCGCCGATCTCCGCCGGCGATGCGCTGAAGCCGTACGCCTTCACCGCGATCCTCGGCGCCGCCGTTCCCGCGCTCTACTACCTGCGCACCTACAAGGGCCGGCTCGACGCGGACGCCATCGCCGTCGCCCAGCGCGGCGGCGCGCCCGACCCGCAGCTTCGCCGCGCGCTGCTGCGCTCGCTCGCGATCGGCGGCGCGCTGTGCGAGCTGCCGATGGCGGTGGGCGCGCTCGATCTCTTCATGGGCGGGGAGCCGCGCTGGTTCGTGGGCGCGACCTTCATCACGCTCGCCATCCGGCTTTCCTACCGGCCGTTCACGCGCAAGGGCGCCTGAGGCGATGCCCGCGATCCGCACCCGCCTCGATCCCTCCTCGCCCGCATTCCGGGAGAACGCCGCGCACCACCGGTCGCTCGCCGAGGATCTTCGCGCAAGGGTGGCCGAGGTGGCGCAGGGCGGCGGGCCCGAGGCGCAGAAGAAGCACACCGCGCGCGGGAAGCTGCTGCCGCGCGAGCGCGTGCAGGGCCTGCTCGATCCGGGCACGCCCTTCCTCGAGCTCTCGCAGCTCGCCGCGTTCGGCATGTACGGCGGCGACGCGCCGAGCGCGGGGCTGGTGACGGGCATCGGGCGCGTCGAGGGCCGCGAGGTGGTGATCGTCGCCAACGACGCCACGGTGAAGGGCGGCACGTACTACCCGATGACGGTGAAGAAGCACCTGCGCGCGCAGGAGATCGCCGCGCAGAACCGGCTGCCGTGCATCTACCTCGTCGATTCCGGCGGCGCGTTCCTGCCGCTGCAGGACGAGGTGTTCCCCGACAAGGAGCACTTCGGCCGCATCTTCTACAACCAGGCGAACCTCTCGGCGCAGAGCATCCCGCAGGTTGCCGTGGTGATGGGCTCCTGCACCGCGGGCGGCGCCTACGTGCCGGCGATGTGCGACGAGTCGGTGATCGTCAAGGGCCAGGGCACGATCTTCCTCGGCGGACCGCCCCTCGTGAAGGCCGCGACCGGCGAGATCGTGAGCGCCGAGGAGCTGGGCGGCGGCGAGGTGCACTCGCGCACCTCCGGTGTCACCGACCACCTCGCCGACGACGACCGCCACGCGCTCGCCATCGCGCGCGAGATCCTCCGCCATGCAAAAACCGGGGACAGACCCCATTTATCAAAGCGAGAAACATCCGGGCCGCACGTTACGCCCAATGGAAAATGGGGTCTGTCCCCGGTTTTCGAGGAGCCGCTCTACCCCGCCGACGATCTCTACGGGATCATCCCCAAGGACCCGCGCCAGCCCTTCGACGTGCGCGAGATCGTCGCGCGGCTGGTGGACGGGAGCGACTTCCACGAGTTCAAGGCGCTCTACGGCACCACGCTCGTCACCGGGTTCGCCGCGATCCACGGCATGCCGGTGGGGATCCTCGCGAACAACGGCATCCTCTTCTCCGAGTCGGCGCTCAAGGGCACCCACTTCATCGAGCTCTGCTGCCAGCGCGGCATCCCCCTGCTCTTCCTGCAGAACATCACGGGCTTCAGGGTGGGGCGCAAGTACGAGGCGGGCGGCATCGCGAAGGACGGCGCGAAGATGGTGACGGCCGTCTCCTGCGCGAAGGTGCCCAAGCTCACCGTGATCCTCGGCGGCTCCTTCGGCGCGGGCAACTACGGCATGTGCGGGCGCGCCTTCGATCCGCGCTTCCTGTGGAGCTGGCCCAACGCGAGGATCTCGGTGATGGGCGGCGAGCAGGCGGCGAGCGTGCTCGCGACCGTGCGCCGCGACGGCATCGAGGCGAAGGGCGGCGCATGGTCGCAGGAAGAGGAGGAAGCGTTCAAGGCGCCGATCCGCGAGCAGTACGAGCGCCAGGGCCATCCCTATTACGCCACCGCGCGGTTGTGGGACGATGGCGTGATCGACCCCGTCGACACGCGCCGCGTGCTCGCGCTGGGCCTCGCCGCGGCGTTGAACGCGCCGATCGAGGACACGCGGTTCGGCGTGTTCCGCATGTAGAGCGACCCTCACTCCGGCCGCAGGAGAGGGAGACTTCATGACCGCACTCGCCATCGAACGCCAGGGGCCCATCGGGCTCGTCACCATGAACCGGCCCGAGCGCCACAACGCGTTCGACGACGCGCTGATCGCCGAGCTCACCGAGGCGCTGCGCGCGATGGAAGCCGAGGAAGGCGTGCGCGTGATCGTGCTCTCCGGCGCGGGCAAGTCGTTTTCCGCGGGCGCGGACCTGCACTGGATGCGTCGCATGGCGGGTTACTCGATGGACGAGAACCGCCGCGATTCCATGGCCCTCGCCGCGCTCATGCGCACCCTCGCGCACCTCGCCAAGCCGACCGTCGCGCGCGTGCAGGGACCGGCCTACGGCGGCGGCGTGGGCCTGGTCGCCTGCTGCGACGTCGCCATCGCCACGCAGAACGCGAGCTTCGCGCTCACCGAGGCGAAGCTGGGCCTCATCCCCGCGGTGATCTCGCCGTACGTCGTCGCGGCGATCGGCAGCCGCGCCGCGCGCCGCTATTTCCTGAGCGCCGAGCGCATGAGCGCGGCGGAAGCGTGCCGCCTCGGGCTCGTGCACGAGGTGGCGAGCTCGGAGGGAGACCTCGACGAGAAGATCGGCATCGTGGTGGATTGCATGCTCGCGTGCGGGCCGGTCGCGCAACGCGAGGCGAAGGAGCTCGTGCGCGCGGTCGCCGGGCGGCCCGTCACGAGCGAGCTCATCCAGGACACCGCCGAGCGCATCGCGCGCCTGCGCGCCTCTCCCGAGGGCCGCGAAGGCGTGGCCGCGTTCCTCGAGAAGCGCCGCGCCTCCTGGGTGCCGCCGGACCCTGATCCGGTGATTCCGCCGGAGCCGATCGTCTAGGGCTGGCGGTTCTCGCGCCGTTCGGCGAGCGCCTCGAGCACCGCGCGGCGCTCCGCGTTCGTCATCCCGCCCCACGCGGCGATCTCGTCCAGGGTGCGCAGGCAGCCGATGCACAATCCGGTCGCGGGGTCGACCGTGCAGACCTTGTTGCACGGTGACGGGACTTCAGGTTGAAGCTCGGTAATTGTGATGACCCTCACCCCGGCCCTCTCCCAAGGGAGAGGGAGCATTTCAACTACATGTTCCTGCGGTAGCGGCCGCCGACCTCGAAGAGCGCCTGCGTGACCTGCCCGAGCGAGCACACGCGCACCGCATCCATCAGCACCGCGAAGACGTTCTCGTCGCGCATCACCGCCTGGCGCAGGCGCTCCAGCATCGCGGGCGCCTCGGCCGCATGCCGCGACTGGAAGGCGCGCAGCCGCTTGAGCT
>DASUXK010000567.1:0-4139 GCA_036377935.1 Usitatibacter sp. | reverse complement strand
GAACACGGTGGAGTTCGCCACGCCGTTGCCGCCGAGGCGGTTGGCGCCGTGCACGCCGCCCGTGTCCTCGCCCGCGGCGAACAGGCCCTCCATCGCGGTGCGGCCGTCGGCCTGGAACTCGACCCCGCCCATCATGTAGTGCGCGGTCGGGACGACCTCGACCAGGCCGCCGGCGAGGTCGAAGCCGCAATCGGCGCAACGCTCCACCATGCCCTTGAACATCCGGCGCACGTTGTCGGGGCCGAGGTGGCCCATCGAGATGTAGAGCCCGCCGTGCGGCGTGCCGCGGCCGGCGCGGATCTCGGAGAACATGCCGCGCGAGACGATGTCGCGCGTGGCGCGCTCGCCGCGCGGGTCGTAGTTCGTCATGAAGCGCTCTTTCGCGCCGTTGAGGAGGTATCCTCCCGCGCCTCGCAGGCCTTCCTCGATGATCGTGCCGGTGAGGCGCGTGCCCTCGCCCGCGAGGACGCCCGTGGGATGGAACTGCACCATCTCCATGTCGCGCAGCGTGAGGCCCGCGTCGAGCGCCATCGCGAGGCCGTCGCAGCTCTTGTCGCCCGAGGGCGTGTGGTAGCGGTACATCGTGGGGCCGCCGCCCGTGCCGAGGAGCACCGACTTCGCCTGCACGAACAGCAGCTCGCCGGTGCGCATGTCGATCATCGCCACGCCCGCGATGGCGTTCGCCCCGCGCGCCTTCACGAGCGCGATCGCGCGATGCTCCTCGAGCCGCTCCACGCCCGAGACCCACGCCTGCTCCGCGAGCCGGTTGATGATCTCGATGCCGGTGAGGTCGCCCTTGTGCACGGTGCGGTCGAAGGTCTGGCCCGCGAACGCCTTCTGGTGCACGGTGCCGTCGGGATTGCGGTCGAAGAAGCAGCCGAGCTCGTTCTCCAGCTCGTGGATGCGCTCGACCGCGGTGCTGACGAGCGTCCAGGCGAGCTCCTGGTCGGCCAGCCACTTGCTGCCCTCGATCGTGTCCATGAAGTGGCGCTCGACCGAATCGCCCTCGGCGAGCGCGACGTTGTAGCCGCCCTGCACCATGCGCGTGCAGCCGCACTTGCCGAGCAGGCCCTTCACGGCGACGGTGACCTGGAGCTGGGGCGCGGCGCGCTTGGCGTGCAGCGCCGCGAAGAGGCCGGCTCCGCCGGAGCCGAGGACGAGGATGTCGGTGCGGATGCGTTTCATCGGAGAGGGATCCTAGGAAAAGTGGACGCGCGGGTAGGGCGCGGCAGGGCGAGCGTGCGGGGGCGGGCGTGGTCGCGAACGTCGAGGGGGTCGACGGCGAAGGCCAGCATCACATCGTGAAATTCCGTTCTCCCCTCGCGCTGCCGGCCCCCTGAGGCCGGCCGCGATCGTTACGCGCGCGCCTGCAGCACCCAGAGGCGCGCCAGATCCGCCGTGCCGTCGTCGCCGTGCACGCCTTTCAGCGTCTGCACCGCGCGGCTTTTCTGGCCCGCGTGCAGCTGCGCCTCGCCCAGCCTGAGCTTCGCGTCCTCGGGGCGCTTGAGGTTGCCCTTGCGGATGCCCTTCTGGATGAGCGCGATGCCCTTGGCTGCGTTGCCGTCGTACGCGTAGTCGAGGCCGACCTTCACGAGGTCGTCGCCCGACTTCTGCGCCTCGGCGTCCTTCTCGGCCTTCGCGCGGTTCTTGCGCGCATCGGCGAGCGACTTGTCGACCAGCGCCCGCAGCCGCGCCTGGCGCGCCGCCTGGTCGCCCTTGCCGAGCACGCCCGCGGCGTAGCCCTTGTCCATCACCGCCTTCGCCTCGCCGGGCACGCCGTCCTGCAGCGCGAGCTGCGCGAACTCCATGTAGTCGTTGGGGCTGGACAGGTCGTTCACCGCGAAGCGCAGCTTGTAGACGTGGATGCTCAGGCGATCCGAGAAGCCGGGCTTCCTCTGCACGCGCGCGAGCATCTCCTTCCAGTAGACCTGCTTCGGATAGAAGAGGATGAGCTTCTCGGTGGTGGCGACGTAGCCCGCCTCGTCGTTCTCCTTGCGGTAGCAGCTCCTCAGGATCTCGAGGTCCTCCTCGCTGGGCTTGGCCATCTCGCCCAGCATCCTGCTCACCGAGCCGCAGTCGTTGCCGAGGTAGTAGCTCTGCAGCAGGACGGTGCGCATCGCGGGCTGGCTGCCGCCTTCCTTGAAGTAGCGCTGCGACCACTGCGCGGCCTTCGCGTAGTCCTTGAGCTTGTAGTAGTCGACCGCGATGGCCTGGACCATCGCGAGCCGCTCCTGCGCGCCGAGCTTGCCCGTATCCAGCACCGCCTCGAACGACTTGATGGCGGTCGGGTAGTCGCCGGCCGAGTGGGCGGCGCTGCCGCGCAGCTGCTGGATGAGGAGGTTCTCGTAGGCGGTCCGGTTCGGCGCCTCTTCCGCTTCCTTGATCTTCTGCAGCGCCTCGCGGCCCTTGCCGGCCTTCACCAGCGCCTCGGCGGCCTTGAGCGGCTTGCCCACCTCGGGACGCACGGTGTTCTCGGCGGCGAGGGCGCCGCAGGCGCCGAACGCGAGGAGGATGCCGGCGATCGCCAGGCGCAAGCGCGGGAGTGTCATCGTCGTCTGGGATCCGCTAGTCGAGGAATTGCTCGGCGCCGATGAGGCCCATCTTCGAGAGGCCGTCGCGCTGGGCGGCCGCCATCACGTGGGCCACGTACTTGTAGGTGACGAGCTTGTTGGGCCGGATGTGGAACTCCGGCTGCGGCGACTGCACCGCGGCGCTGCGCAGGCGCGCGTCCAGCTCCGGATCGTTCACCTGCTCGCCGTTCCACATCACCGTGCCGTCGAAATCGATGTCGATCGTCACGACCTGGGGCGGCGTGGTGGGCGGCGGCGGGTTGCCGGCCGGCATGTTGAGCTTCACCGCGTGCGTCTGGATCGGGATGGTGATGATCAGCATGATGAGCAGCACCAGCATCACGTCGATGAGCGGCGTGGTGTTGATGTCGACCATCACCTCCGGATCGCCCGAAGCCGCTCCCGTTCCCACTGTCATTGCCATGGTTCGTTTCCTTTCGCGCGCCTAGCCGCCGGAAGCCAGGCCGCGCACGGGCGGCTCGGTGATGAAGCCGATCTTGAGGATCGCGGCGCGCTGGCAGGTGGCGACCACCCGGCCGACGGACTCGTAGCGCGTGTCCTGGTCGGCGCGGATGTGCACCTCGGGCTGCGGCTGCAGCACCGCGATCTTCTTGAGCCGCTCGAAGAGGTCCTTCGAGTCCTTGACGTACTCCATGTTCCAGAACACGTCGCCGTCCTTGTTCACGGCGATCACGATGTTCTCGGGCTTGGTCTGCGTCGGGACGTTGCGCTCCTTGGGCAGCTTGAGCGGCACCTGCTGCACCACGACCGGGATCGTGATGAGGAAGATGATGAGCAGCACCAGCATCACGTCGACGAGCGGCGTGGTGTTGATGGCGGCCATCACGTCCTGCTCGCCCTCGCCGACTTCCTGGCCGACGGTCATCGCCATGGTTCGCTCCTTCCTCGCGGCTCGCGGCTTACCTCGCCGCGGCGACCGGGGCGGCCGTCGCCGCGCGCGGCTTCAGCCCGCCGCTGATGAGGACCATGTGCAGGTCGGCGCCGAAGGCGCGCAGCTGCTCGAGCGCGACCTTGTTGCGGCGGACCAGCCAGTTGTAGCCGAGCACCGCGGGAACCGCGACCGCGAGGCCGAAGGCGGTCATGATGAGCGCCTCGCCCACAGGGCCCGCCACCTTGTCGATGGAGGCCTGGCCCGCGATGCCGATCGCGGTGAGCGCGTGGTAGATGCCCCACACCGTGCCGAAGAGGCCCACGAACGGCGCCGTGGAGCCGACGGTGGCGAGGAACGCGAGGCCGTCCTGCAGCCGCGAGGCGACGTTGTCGACCGCGCGCTGGATCGACATCGTGACCCAGGTGTTGAGGTCCACCTGCTCGAGGAGCTTGCCGGTGTGGTGCTGGTTCGCCTTGATGCCGCTGTCGGCGATGTAGCGGTAGGCGGTGCCGTCCTTGAGCTGGCCCGCGGCGTCGTTCACCGAGCCCGACTGGAAGAAGGTGCCCTGCACGGCGCGCGACTGGCGGAAGAGCTTCGACTGCTCGTACACCTTCACGAACATGATGTACCAGCTGCCCATCGACATCAGCACGAGGATGATCAGGGTGCCGCGCGAG
>DASUXK010000566.1:0-4699 GCA_036377935.1 Usitatibacter sp. | reverse complement strand
CCGTGTCCTCCGTGCTCTCCGTGGTCTCCGTGTTTCCGCTTTTGCCTTTTGCCTTCTTTCCTCTGTGGCCCTCTGTGAAAACCTCTGTGCCCTCTGTGTTTCCGGCCTTGACCCGGAGAGCGCAGCGCAAAGAGGTCAACCGAGGCGTTTCCACTCCCCGCGGGTGAGGCCCTCGATCGGGCGGAACTGGTTCTTGTAGCTCATCTTGCGGCTCTGGCCGATCCAGTAGCCGAGGTAGACGTAGGGCAGGGAGCGGCGCTTCGCCTCGTCGATCTGCCAGAGGATGTTGTACGTGCCGAAGCTGGCGCTGCGCACGAGCGGATCGAAGAACGTGTAGACCGACGACAGGCCGTCGGAGAGCTCGTCGACGATCGAGACCATGCGCAGCGCCCCCGCCTCGCGGAACTCCACCAGGCGCGTGGCGACGTTCGACTGCAGCAGGAAGTGGGCGTACTGCTCGCGGCTGTCGTGGTCCATGCCGCCGCCGCGGTGGCGCTCGCTCTGGTAGAGGCGGTAGAGCGCATAGTGCTCGGCGTTGAACTTGAGCTCGGCGTAGCGCGCCTCGAGGCTGCCGTGGCGCGCGACGGCGCGGCGCTGGGAGCGGTTCGGCGCGAACTCCGCGGCGACCACGCGCACCGGGATGCACGCATGGCAATGATCGCAGTACGGCCGGTAGGTGAACGCGCCGCTGCGGCGGAATCCCGCGGAGACGAGCGCGCTGTAGGTCTCCGTGTCGATGAGGTAGCTCGGCGTGGCGACCTGGGAGCGGGCGAGCTTGCCCGGGAGGTAGCTGCAGGGGTACGGCGCGGTCGCGTAGAACTGCAGGTTCGCGATCGGGAGGTCGTTCAGTTTCGCCATTCGTGTCTCGTCATCCCCGCCGGTTTCGTGCGACGTCATCCCCGCGGGGTGTTGGGCGGGGACCAGCGCTCGCCGCTTGGCGGATATTGTATCGACTCCCCGAGGAGCTGAGCGAAGCGCGCGCGGGGGATCTCGCGGGCGCCCAGGGAGGCCAGGTGGGCGGTCGCCTGCTGGCAGTCGACGACCCGATATCCCGAGGCCCGCAGCCGCTCCACGAGCCGCACCAGCGCGACCTTCGAGGCATCGCTCGCCCGCGCGAACATCGACTCGCCGAAGAACACCCGGCCCAGCGCGATCCCGTAGAGGCCCCCCGCGAGCTCGCCGTCGCGCCACGACTCCACCGAATGGGCGAAGCCGCGCTCGTGCAGGCGCACGTAGGCCTCGATCATCTCCGGCACGATCCAGGTGCCGCCGCCGGGCTCGCGCGGCGCGGCGCACGCCTCGATCACGTCGCGGAAGGCGGTATCGAACCGCGTCTCGTACGTGCCGCGCGCGATCGTCTTGCGCAGCGAGCGCGAGACCTTGAGCTCGTCGGGGAAGAGCACCATGCGCGGGTCGGGCGACCACCACAGGATCGGATCGCTCTCGGAGTACCAGGGAAAGATGCCGTGCCGGTAGGCTTCGACCAGCCGGCGCGGCGAAAGGTCGCCGCCCGCGCACAGCAGCCCGTTGGGCGAGCGCAGCGCCTTCGAGACGGGCGGGAACGGCTCGTCGCCGCGGAGCCAGGGGATCACGCCGCCACTTTACCAAGCGGCGGCGCGTCCCGCGGAGGGCCTCAGCGGCCCGGCTGCGGCGTGTAGCGCAGGTACGGCTTCACCGCGCGGAAGCCCCGGGGGAACTTGCGCTGGAGCACCTCGGGATCCTGGATCGAGGGCGCGATGATGACGTCCTCGCCCGGCTTCCAGTTCACGGGCGTGGCCACGCTGTGCGCGTCGGTGAGCTGCAGCGAGTCGATCACGCGCAGGATCTCGTCGAAGTTGCGCCCGGTGCTCGCCGGATACGTGATCACGAGCCGGATGCGCTTCTTCGGGTCGATCACGTACACCGAGCGCACGGTGAGCGTGTCGTTGGCGTTCGGATGGATCATGTCGTAGAGCGTCGCCACCTTGCGGTCGGGGTCCGCGAGGATCGGGAAGTTCACCGCGACGCCCGAGGTCTCCTCGATGTCGCCCACCCAGCCCCGGTGCGAGTCCAGCGGATCGACGCTCACCGCGAGCACCTTCACGCCGCGCTTGCGGAACTCGCCGGCGAGCTTCGCCGTGTAGCCCAGCTCGGTCGTGCACACCGGCGTGAAGTCCTTGGGGTGCGAGAAGAGCACCCCCCATGAATCGCCCAGCCACTCGTGGAAGCGGATCGGGCCTTGCGTGGAATCCTGCGTGAAGTCGGGGGCGAGGTCGCCCAGTCTCAATGTCGTCATGGCAATTCTCCTTTCTAGCTTTGTACCCAGGGCAGTCCCGCGCGGCGCCAGCCGCCGAGCGTTCCGCGGCGGCGATCGTCGTCGAGGTCGCCCTCGAATCCCTCGAGGATGTTGTAGGCGCGGGTGAATCCCGCCTGCGCCGCGGCCTGCGCGGCGTGGTGCGAGCGCACGCCGCTGCGGCACAGGAAGAGCAGCGGCTCGTCGCGCGAGGCGATGTCGTCGAGCTGCGCGAGGAATCCCGGGTTGGGCGATTCCTCGCCGTAGCGGCGCCATTCGACGAGCGGCGTGCCGGGCACGTGCCCCACCAGCTCCCATTCGGCCCGCGTGCGCACGTCGACGATGGTGGCCGCGCCGGCGCGCTGCAGCAGCCACGCTTCCTCGGGCGTTACCGCGCCGGCATAGCCCGACTCGCCGTCGCGCGCGCGAATCGCCGCCCGCTCGAAGACGGCGTGCGGGTCGTTGCGCCGGAGGAAGGCCGCGACGTTCGCCGGGCTTTCGGATTCCTCGCGGCCGCGGGCCGGGCGCGATCCCACGGCGCTCACCAGTAGTTCTCCACGGCGAGGTGGCCGGGCTCGCCGCGGCGCGAGAGGCGGTAGCCCCGCTCCACGAGGATGCGCCGCGAGTCCTCCACCATCTCGGGGTTGCCGCACAGCATGATGCGCGAGCGGTCGGGGTCGAGCCGCAGGCCCAGGTTTTCCTCGAGCACGCCGTTGGCGAGGAGCTTCGTCACGCGGTCGCGCAGCGTCCCCGGCACCGCCTCGCGCGTCACGATGCGCGCGTAGCGCAGCTTGTGGGCGAGCTCGCCGTAATGCTCGCTCTTCTCGAAGCCGCGGATCAGCTCCTCGTACGCGAGCTCCGATTGCGTGCGCACGCTCTGCACGAGCACCAGGTTCTCGTAGCTCTCCCAGGTGGAGAAGTCGTGCAGGATCGAGAGGAAGGGGGCGAGCCCGGTGCCGGTTGCGAGCATCCACAGGTCGCGTCCGGCCTCGAAGCGGTCGGTGGTGAGGAACCCGTAGCTCCTGCGCTCGACGAGGATCTCGTCGCCCTCGCGCAGCTTCGACAGGCGGCTCGTGAACGCGCCGCCGGGCACCACGACCGAGAAGAACTCGAGGTGCTCGTCGTAGGGCGAGGAGGCGATCGAGTAGGCGCGCCACACCGTCTCGCCGTCGTCGGCGCGCACGCCGAGGCGCGCGAACTGGCCCGGCACGAAGCGGTAGCCGCGGTCGCGCGTGGTGCGGAAGGAGAAGAGGCTTTCGGTCCAGGGCTTGAGGCCCGTGATCGTCTCGGCGGTGTACTTGTCGGAGGGGCTCATGGATCGGTCAGGCGATTCTCTCGGTAAGGGGGGCTTCGTCATCGCGGCGGGGAAGCGCCGCGCGAGCGCGCAGCGCCTCCCCCATCAGCATCATCACGGGTCCTCGCGCGGGCCGCGGCGCACGCGACGCGAGCTCGCCGAGCGTGGCGTAGCGGCGCGATTCGGAATCGAGGCTCGCGTCCTCGACGAACGCGACCGGCGTGTCGGCGGGCTTGCCCGCCGCGAGGAGGGCGGCGGCCACCGTGGCCGAGGCGCCCGCCGCCATGTAGAGCGCGGCGGTATCCGCGGCGAGCGCCGCGCGCGTCCAGTCGCCCGCGGGCTCGCCGGCACCCGTCCGCGGCGTGAGGAACGCGACGCTGCGCGCCGTGCCGCGGCGCGTGAGCGAGACGCCGAGGCTCGCCGCGGCGGCGAGCGCCGAGGTCACGCCCGGGACGATCTCGACCGCGATGCCCTCGGCGGCGAGCGCGTCGATCTCCTCCTGCGCGCGCCCGAAGAGCAGCGGATCGCCGCCTTTCAGGCGCACGACGACATCGTGGCGGCTCGCGGCGTGCACCAGCACGCGGTGGATGAAGCGCTGCTCGGTGCAGACCCGGCCGTTGCGCTTGCCGACGTCCACCCGGCGCGCGCGCGTGGCGAGCGCGAGCGTGCGCGGGTGCACCAGCGCATCGTGCAGCACCACGTCGGCCGCCTCGAGCAGGCGCGCGGCGCGCAGCGTGAGGAGGTCCGGCGCCCCGGGCCCCGCGCCCACGAGATACACCTTACCCATGGCGCGCCTCGATGCCGCCGCGGCGGCGGAAGAGGGGCAGCGGCTCGTCGGCCGCGGCCTGGTAGCGCACCGTGAAGTCGTCGAACGCGGCGAGCGCGGCGCGCGGGTCGCGATGCCCGGGGAGCACGAACGAATCGAAGCCCACGCGCGAGAGGTAGAAGAGCTGGTCGCGGCCGATGTCGCCGAACGCGCGCAGCTCGCCGCGGTAGCCGTGGCGCCGCCGCAGCAGCGAGGCGATCGAATATCCGCGGCCGTCGGTGAACTTCGGGAAGCGCACGGCGACGAGCGCGAGCCGCGCGAGGTCCGGCGCGATCTCGGCGGGATCCTGGTCCGGTTCCAGCCACAC
>DASUXK010000565.1:0-6908 GCA_036377935.1 Usitatibacter sp. | reverse complement strand
CCTTGCGCTCGTCCCGGTCGACCCTCACGCTGTGGCCGAGCGGGGCGAAGTCGGCATATCCGCGCACGTCGATCGCGTGCTGCGGGCAGGCCTTCACGCAGGAGTAGCATTCCCAGCACATGTTCGGCTCGATGTTGTAGGCCCGGCGATAGATCGGGTCGATGTGCATGATGTCGGACGGACAGATGTCGACGCAGTGTCCGCATCCGTCGCACCTCGTCATGTAGACGAAGGTAGGCATGAGTCGGCTCCTTGAGCTTTTTCGTTGGGGGCTGGTGTGTTCTAGTAGTGGCGCGGCGCTTCGCGCTTGATGCCGAGCCCCATGTCCATCGGAGCGTCGCGCAGCAGCTCCATCGAATGGCGCCGCTGCTGCTCGGGATCGTCGCGGGTCTGCGTGGGCAGGTTCTCGGCCGAGCCGTTGGCCCTCGAGACGCGCTTGTCGAAGGCGGCGGCCGGCTTGAAGAACATGTGCGCGAACTTCGACCACGGCACGCCCAGGAAGAGCACCGCGGTCGTGAGGAGGTACATCCAGAAGAGCCAGCCCGCCCCGCCGCCCGTGCCGGCCCAGACCAGGCCGATCGTGATGCTCACGACCATCGAGACGACGAAGAGGTCGGCGCGCTCGAAGCGCAACGGGGACTTGCCCTCCGCGGCGACGTCCACGCGGATGAAGAACCAGAACCAGTAGCCGCCGAGGAGGACCATCAGCGCGCCGATCCACCACAGGGTCGGCACGATCGACGGCGCGGGGCTCGCGTCGTACGCGAACACCATGAGGGCCGTCGTGACGACGTAGATGATGAAGCCGTACATGGTGAGCAGGTGCGCGACGCGCCGGCGCGGGTTGCAGAACTCACCCGAGGTCGCGACATCGACGAGGGCGGTCTGGAGCGCGATGCCGACCAGCTCGCCGCCGCCCACCTCGCGCTTCTGCCGGGCCTTCGCCTTGCGCATGTTGGCGAAGAAGAACCTGGCGCTTCCCTTGTGGACCATGTCGAACACGGTCCCGAGGATGACCGCCAGGATCATCACCACCAGGAAAACCTTGAGGAATCCGCCGGGAATGAGCGGGGCCGCGGTCGCGAACGGGTTCTGGGTCAGCATTCGATCCTCCTTGGAAGGAGGATTTTACGGTGCCGGGGAGGGCCGCTGCGCAAAATTGCCGCTATGCGCCTATAGAGCGAGCGAATGGACCTCGAATCGCAGGGCCGCGAGGTCGCCCAGCACCCAGGTGGCCGGAGCCGACAGCCCCGCGACCGTGCCGGGGTTGACCAGCCAGGTCTTTCCGCCCTTCACGTTGGGGACCTGGTCCACCCCCGCCTTGTGGGAATGGCCGCAGCAGACGAGGTCCCACTCGCCGGTGCACGCCATGGCGTAGCCGTGGTGGTCGTAGTGCACGACGATGATCCGGCGCCCTCCCAGCTCGAGGACGGCCTCGGAGCCGTGGTACTGGAGCTGGCCGCCGCTCTTGCGCGACTGGAAATGCATCGCCTGCGCGTCGCCCAGGTTGTTGCCGTGGATCGCGTGCACCGGAAGGCCCGAAGCGAGCGCGGGCTTGATGGTCTGGGCGCCGATGAGGTCGCCGCAGTGGATCACGGCTTCGGCGCCCAGCGCCTTGGCCTCGCTCACGGCCCGGGCGATGGGGTCGGCGCGGTCGTGGCTGTCCGAGACGATGCAGATCTTCATGTGCCGATTATCCCGGCCCTTGCGTCGATGCGGCAATCGAGCGCCGCTTATCGGCGCATCAGCGCTCTTTCTGACCCCGCCGCCCGGCGCATGCTAGCTTTAGGCCCAGGAGGACATTCATGCCCGGACTCATTCCCCCCCATGGCGGCAGCGGGTTGCGGCCGCTCGCCGTCGAAGGAAAGCGCGCCGACGAGGCGCGGCAGCGCGCGAAGTCGTTGAAGCAGGTCACCGTCAGCTCCCGCGAGAAAGGCGACCTCGTGATGCTGGGCCTGGGCGGCTTCACGCCGCTCGAGGGCTTCATGACCCATGCCGACTGGCAGGGCGTTTGCGACGGCATGCGCACCGCCGAGGGCGTGTTTTGGCCGATCCCGATCACGCTCTCCACTGACGAGGCGACGGCGAAGTCGGTTCCCGAAGGATCCGAGATCGCGCTGCTCGACCCGGACGACGGCTCGCTGCTGGCGACGATGAAGGTGAGCGAGAAGTACCGCATCGACAAGGCGCACGAGTGCATGTCGGTGTTCAAGACCACCGATCCCGCGCACCCCGGCGTGAAGATGGTGATGGCGCAGGGCGACGTGAACCTCGCCGGCCCCGTCACCGTGCTCTCCGACGGCGGCTTCAAGGCGCAGTACGGCGCGCTCTTCATGACGCCCGCCGAGACGCGCGCCGAGTTCGAGCGCCTCGGGTGGACGCGCGCGGCGGCGTTCCAGACCCGCAATCCGATGCACCGCTCGCACGAGTACTTGGCGAAGGTGGCGATCGAGGTGTGCGACGGCGTGCTCGTGCATTCGCTGCTCGGCAACCTCAAGCCCGGCGACATCCCGGCCGAAGTGCGCACGAAGGCGATCGGGACCCTCATCGCGAAGTACTTCAAGCCCGGCACCGTGGTGCAGGCGGGATACCCGCTCGACATGCGCTACGCGGGGCCGCGGGAGGCGCTGTTGCACGCCGTCTTCCGGCAGAACTACGGCTGCGCGTACCTCATCGTCGGGCGCGACCACGCGGGCGTCGGCAGCTACTACGGGCCCTTCGACGCGCACCGCATCTTCGACGAGATCGCGCCCGGGTCGCTGCAGATCCAGCCGCTCCGGATCGACTGGACCTTCTGGTGCTACAAGTGCGGCGGCATGGCCTCGGCGCGCACCTGCCCGCACGACGACAACGACCGCCTGCTGGTCTCCGGCACGAAGCTGCGCAAGTGGCTCTCCGAGGGCCAGCCCGTCCCGCCCGAATTCAGCCGCCCCGAGGTCCTCGAGATCCTGCGCGAGTACTACGCGAACCTCGAGGAGGGCGAGAAGGTGGAAGTGAAGCTCACGGGCCACTCGGCCCGTTAGTTCTCCCTCCCCCTTGGGGGAGGGAGGGCTTTATGCGAACCGCGTCAACAACTCGGCCACCTTTTTCGCGCGCTGGTTGCGCGCGGCGGCGTTGGCGGGCGCCTCGGTGCGGATCATGCACGAGACCATCTCGTAGAAGACGCGGTCGAGGGCCTTGCGGGCGGCGGCGAGCTGCAGCGCGATCGCCTCGCACGAGTCGTCCTCGCCGATCATGCGCCGGATGCCGCGCACCTGGCCCTCCACGCGCGCGAGGCGCGCCTCGATCGCCTTCTTCGCCTCGGGGTCGTGCAGGGTGGCGGGGCTCGACATCGTGCGCCTTTCGAATGGAAAACCGGATCGTATACCGGGGTGCGCGCGTCCTCCAAGCGCTTACCGCCCGGGGTATCCGCCCGCCCGCGCCCGCGCGAAAACCGGCGGCCGGGGCGCCGCTTTTTCGCCCTGCGACACCGCGGGGGCCGCGTTTGCATATACCCCCACGGGGTATTACGATGGGCTGATATCCCTGCGACGAGCAGGGTTTCATCGACGGGGCACCTGAGAGGACAGCCATGGGCGACAACCCCGCATCCGCATTGATCGATCCCGCCGTCCTCGACCGCATGGTGCGCGAGCGCGTCGATGCGGTCCTCGCCGAGCGCCTCGAGGCGAAGCTCGAGGAGATCCGCGAGTCGAGGACGCCCTCGATGACCATCATCGCGACGAAGGGCACGCTCGACTGGGCCTATCCGCCGTTCATCCTCGCCTCCACCGCGGCGGCGCTCGGCTGGAACGTCTCGATCTTCTTCACCTTCTACGGCCTGGAGCTCCTCAAGAAGGATCTCTCGGGCCTGCACGTGAGCCCGCTCGGCAACCCGGCGATGCCGATGAAGATGCCCTTCGGCCCCGACTGGTTCAAGTCGATCCGCTGGAACATCCCGAACGCCGTGCAGGGGATCATCCCCGGCTTCGAGGCCTTCGCCACCACGATGATGAAGCAGACCATCCGCAACAAGGGCGTGGCTCCCGTCGAGGAGCTGCGCACCGCGTGCATCGAGGCCGACGTGAAGCTCATCGGCTGCCAGATGACGGTGGATCTCTTCGGCTATTCGCCCGAGGACTTCATCCCCGAGGCGCGCGACTTCTGCGGCGCGGCGACCTTCCTGCCCACGGCGAAGGACGCGGACGTGACCCTTTTCATCTAGCAACGAACGCCGACCCGCGAAGGCGGGAAACCACAACCAGGGGAGAATCGATGAGACTGAAACTGCTCGCGGCGCTCGCCGCGGCCGCGCCGTTCGTGGCGCACGCGACGGACGGCTATTTCTCGCACGGCTACGGCCTGGTGGCGAAGGGCATGGGCGGCGCCTCGCTCGCCGTGACCGGCTCGGCGTTCGGGGCGGCGAACAACCCGGCCACCATGGCCTTCACGGGCAACACCTTCGAGGCGGGGGTCGACCTCTTCAGCCCGCGCCGCAAGGCCGAGCGCACCGGGGCCCCCGATTTCGCGGGCCTCAACGGCAATGCCGACAGCGACAGCAACTACTTCGCGATTCCCGAGCTCGCGTACAACCGGGCCTTCCGGCCGGACATGACGTGGGGCATCACGGTGTACGGCAACGGCGGCATGAACACCGACTATCCCGGCGGCCAGCTCGCCTCGCCGGGCGCCTGCGGCCCCGCCACGGGCCCGGGCACGGGCTTCAATCCGGCGCCGGGGCCGTACAACCTGCTGTGCGGCAACGGCAGCCTCGGCGTGGATCTCTCGCAGCTCATCGTGGCGCCCAGCTTCGCGTGGAAGATCGCGCCGGAGCACGCCATCGGCATCGCGCCGCTCTTCGCCTACCAGCGCTTCAAGGCCGAGGGATTGCAGGCGTTCGCGGGCCTGTCCACGGATCCGGGCAATCTCACCAACCGCGGCTACGACAACTCCACCGGATGGGGCGTGCGCGTCGGCTACTACGGGCGCATCACGCCGCAGCTCGCGCTCGGCGTCTCGTACACGTCGAAGATGAGCATGTCCGAGTTCGACAAGTACCGCGGCCTCTTCGCCGAGTCGGGCGGATTCGACATCCCCTCGCACTATGGCGTCGGCCTCTCGTTCGAGCCCAACCCGCAGACCCAGATCGCCCTCGACTGGGAGCGCATCAACTACAGCGATGCGGCGTCGGTGAACAACGCGAGCGCGCTCATCCTGCAGTGCGCGGGCGGCAACCCGAACGCCTGCCTCGGCGGCTCGAACGGCGCGGGCTTCGGCTGGCGCGATATCGACGTGTTCAAGCTGGGCGTGCAGTACCAGCTGGATTCGCGCCTCACGGTGCGCGCCGGGTACAACTACAGCCAGAACCCGATCCGCTCCCAGGACGTCACGTTCAACATCCTCGCGCCGGGCGTGGTGCAGCACCACGTCACCGGCGGCGCCACGTGGAGCCTGGATTCCTCCAGCTTCCTCACGGTCGCCGCGATGTACGCGTTCGACAACGACGTGACGGGCCCGAGCGTCTTCAACGCCTTCGCGCCCGGGCTGGCGATGCAGGAGAAGATCTCGATGCACGAGTTCTCGGCGGGCGTGCAGTACCAGAAGCGCTTCTGAGTTGGATCTCGCCGAGGAGCTGGAGCGGCGCGCGCGGGGCGAGGAAAGCCCGTTCCGCGCGCAGCTCCTGAATGAAGACGCGAAGCGCGTGCGGGCGCTCGCCCGGCTCGCGCGCGAGGAAGCCGACTTCGGCGCGTTCCTGCAGCAGGGACGCCGCCTCGGCTGGACGCAGGCCGATGCGCGCACCGGGGAGCTGGACCCGGCGCTCGCGCCCTTCCTCGAGGCGGTCTACCGCCACGAGAAGGAAGGCGCGCAAGGGATGGACGAGGAGAGCGTGCGCGAGACCTGGCTCGCGCTCTGGCGCCTGCGCATGGAGCGGCTGATCGGCTGCCTCTCCACGCCGCCGCCCCCGCCGGATTAACCTTCCGCGGCGCGCAGGGGCTCGCGCGGCGCGGGCGGGCGCGCTTGCGCGCCGAGCATGGCCGCGGCGCCGAGCACGCGCTCGAGCTCCGCGACCTCCACCGGCTTCGTGAGGTGGAAGTCGAACCCGGCGGCGCTCGATCGCGCGCGCGCCTCGTCCTGTCCCCAGCCCGTCACCGCCACGAGCACCACGTCGCGGCCCCAGGGCTCGGAGCGAACGCGCTCGCCGATCTGGTAGCCGTTCACGCCCGGCATGCCGATGTCGAGGAGGGCCACGTCGGGGCGCTCCCGCTCGAGGAGCGCGAGCGCGGCCGCACCGTCGTGCACCACCATGCAGCGATGGCCCCACAGCCCGAGGAGGGTCGAGCACATCTCGCAGATGTCCTCGTTGTCGTCGGCCACCAGCACTCGCAGCGAGGTGTGGCGGTCCGCGTCCCCGGAATCCGCGCCGCGTGCCGGGGACGCCGCCGCGCCCAGCGGAAGCCGCACCACGAACTCGCTTCCGCGGCCCGGGCCCTCGCTGTGCGCCTCGACGGTGCCGCCGTGCAGCGAGACGAACCCGCGCACCAGGGCGAGCCCGATGCCGAGGCCGCCCTCGGAGCGCTCGATCGCCGAGCCCGCCTGCGAGAAGAGCGTGAAGAGCCGCGGCTTGAGCTCCGGCGGGAGGCCGATGCCCGTGTCGCGCACCCGGACCACCGCGTGGCCGTCCTCGATGCACGCCTCGACGTCGATGCGCCCGCCCGGGTCCGTGTATTTCGCCGCGTTGGTGACGAGATTCGTGAGGATCTGGGTGACGCGCACCGGAGCGGCCTCGCGGACGATCGGCTCGGCCGGCACGCGCGTGGCGAGGCGGTGGCCCCTCGGCTCGACGAACGGGCGCGCCGCCTCGATGGCGGCTCCCAGGCTCGCCGCGAGGTCCATGCGCTCCTTGCGCAGCGCCACCGTGCCGCGCGCGA
>DASUXK010000564.1:0-6773 GCA_036377935.1 Usitatibacter sp. | reverse complement strand
CTCGGCGACGATCGCCCCGATCACGGCGAACACCACCGCGATGTCGAGCCCGGCGAAGATGTAGGGCAGCGCGTTCGGGATGCGCACCTTCGTCATGCGCGTCCACCAGCTCGCGCGAAGCGCGCGCATGAGGATCAGCTGGCGCTCGTCGCCGGCCTTCAGTCCGGCGATCACGTTCACGACCACGGGGAAGAAGGCGACGAGCGCCGTGATGACGAACTTCGAGGTGTGGCCGTACCCCAGCCACACGAGGATGAGCGGCGCCATCGCGATCTTGGGCATCGTCTGGAACGCCACGACGAAGGGGTACACGGAGCGCTCGATCAGCGGGTGCAGGATGAGGAGCGGACCGATGACGATCCCCGCCACGGCGGCGATCGCGAATCCCACCAGCACCACGTAGAGCGTCTGGAAGAGCTGTCCGCTCCAGAACCGCGGATCGGTGAGGTCTTTCCAGATCGCCTGCGCCGTCTGCGCCGGCGTGGGGATGAGGTACGAGGGCAGCAGCTCCAGGGTCGTCACGAGCTGCCAGACGAGCACGAGCACGACCAGGAAAGCGCCGGCGAGCAGCACCGAGACGAGTCGATCGAGCAGCTTCTCGCGGCGAAGCGCGGCGGCGGCGTCAGTGGCCATGGCTTCCCAGCTCCCGGTGAACGCGGCGCACGTAATCGTCGAACTCGGGCGACTCGATGAGGGCCGGCCCGCGCTCGCCCGGCAGGTCGATGTCGATCACCGCCCGCACCTGGCTCGGGCGCGCGCTCATGATCACGACCCGGTTGGAGAGGAACACGGCCTCGGAGATCGAGTGCGTCACGAAGAGGACCGTCTTGCGCGCCACGGTGCGGATGCGCTGCAGCTCGATGTTCAGGTGCTCGCGCGTGATGGCATCGACCGCGCCGAAGGGCTCGTCCATCAGCAGGAGCTCCGGATCGTGGATCAGCGCGCGGGCGATCGCGGCCCGCTGCTGCATGCCGCCCGAGAGCTCGCGCGGATACATGTCGCCGAACCCGGCGAGGCCCACGAGCTCGAGCAGCTGCGCCGCGCGCGGCTTGTACACGCTCTTCGGGATGCGCAGCACCTGCGCGGGCATCTCCACGTTCTGCCGGATGGTGAGCCAGGGGAAGAGCACCGCGTCCTGGAAGACCATGCCGAACTCTTCGGCGCGGATCGGGCGGTTCTCGCCGCGCACGCGCACCTCGCCGGTCGTGGGCTTCAGCAGGCCCGCCGCGACGTGCAGCAGCGTCGACTTGCCGCACCCCGAGGGGCCGATCAGCGAGACGAACTCCTGCTCCGCGAGGTCGAGGTTCACCTCGCCGATCGCGAGCACGCTCTCGCCCCTGCGCGTCTCGTAGGTCTTCGATACGCGGTTCACCGAGATGAGCGGCGCCCTGCCGGTTGCGCCGCGCGTTGCCACTGTCGCCATGGCGTAGTCGCTCCTCATTTCCTCGCCGCCCGCGACTCCGAGCGCAGGCGCGCGATCAACTCGTCCGTCGGAAGCACGTCCGCGTACTTGCTCGCCATGTCGAACAGGTTCACGGCGTGCGAGGTCTGCGAGCGGTCGTACACCGCGTCTTCCGGCACCACGACCTTGTAGTTGAGCTGGCACGCATCCACGGCGCTCGCGCGCACGCAGCCGCTGGTGGTGCAGCCGGTGAGGATCACGGTGTCGACGCCGAGCCCGACGAGGTAGCTCGTGAGCCCCGTGCCGTGGAAGGCGCTCGCATGGGACTTCGGCACGAGGATGTCGTCCGGCCCCGGCGCCACCTCGGCGATGAACTCGTAGGCCGCGAGGGGAACATCCATGACGCCCGGCACCTTGGTCTCGAACTGCCCGCGATCCTGGCGCCCCTTCACCGCCACGTGCGGGTAGAGCACGGGCGCGCCGATCTCGCGGAAGAGCGCGAGGAGCTTCGCGATCTGCGGCACCGCGCGCCAGCCGTACTCCCCGCAGCTCGTCGGCAGCTGCTTCACCGCCTCGTGGATCGGCAGCGGGCGCTCGCCCATCGTGCGGTACTGCACGTCGATGATGAGCAGCGCGGGCTTCTCGCCCATCCCGCTCGGCGTTCCCCAGCCGGCCTCGCGATAGAGGGCCTGCTCCTCGGCGGGGATGATGCCGTCCCAGGGGCGCGCGCGCGTGGCGGGCGGATTCGTCGTCATGGTCTTCAAATGTCCACCGTCGTGGCGTCGTAAGTGAGCAGCCAGTCGTAGCGCTGGCGCACGGCCTGCGGCCCCCACTGCTTCGCGATGTAGGGGCGCGCCGTCTCGATGCGCGAGAGCTCGGGGCTGTGGAAGATCTTCTGCATGCGCAGCGACTCGTCCTTCACGCGGTTCGCGCGCTCGATGCGGGCCGCGTCGTAGCGCGCGAGCGCGGCGTCCACGTCACCGGGCGTGGCCTCGAGGCAGCGCGCGAGCACGCACGCGTCCTCCATCGTGACGTTCACGCCCATGCCGAGGTAGGGCGTCATCGAGTGGCAGGCGTCGCCGACCAGCGTGACGCGCCCCTTCGACCAGGCGTCGAGCGGATCGCGCACGAAGATGCCCCAGCGGAAGAGGTTCTCCGAATGGATGAAGAGGTCGAGGATGTCCGGGTGCCAGCCCTCGAAGTCCGCGAGCGCGTCGGCCAGATCGCCCGGCTCCGACCACGATTCGGTGCGCCACGTGTCGCTGTCGACCTGGCCCGAGAAGCTCACGAACTCCTCGCCGGCGCGGCGGACGGGATACGTGGTCACGTGCGCGTGGGGACCGACCCAGGTGGAGGCCAGCGGGCGGCGATGCTGGGGCTTGAGCTTCTCCATCGGCGCGAGGCCGCGCCATGCGATGGCGCCGGTGTAGCGCGGCGTCGCCGGCCCGAAGATCGACTGGCGAACGCGCGAGTGCGCGCCGTCGGCGCCCACCACCACGTCGCCTTCGACCGCTCCACCTCCATCGAGAAGCAGGCGCGCGCGCGAGCCGACGGTCTCCGCGCCCACGGCATGCGCGCCGAAATGCACGGCGCCGGGCTTGAGCTTCACCACCGCGTCGTAGAGGACGCGCTGCAGCTCGGCGCGCAGCACCTGGAGCAGCGTGTGGTCGGCCTTCGACGCGTTCGGGTCGCGGTTGTAGACCGAATGCTCCTCGCCGGTCTTCCAGAACCGCACCACGCGATCCTCGGGCGGCAGGTTGATCGCCTCGAGCGCTTCCTTCAGGCCCGCGGCTTCCAGCACGCGCCGGCCGTTGGCCGAGATCCAGAGTCCCGCGCCCACTTCGCGCAGCTCCGGCGATTGCTCGTAGACGTCGACGTCGAACCCCCGTTGCAGCAGCACCCGCGCGAGCGTGAGCCCGCCCATGCCGGCGCCGGCGACGATCGCGTGCAGCGGCTTTCCGCGGCCCGTCATCGGGAATCCGCCTCGTAGCGAGCGGGGTTGCGCGCGAGATCGCGCACCGCCTCCAGGATCTTCACGTAGCCGGTGCAGCGGCAGATGTTGCCGCGCAGGTAGTGGCGGATCGTCTCCTCCGAGGGATCGGGATGCTGCGCGAGCAGCGACTTCACGGTGAGGATCATTCCCGGCGTGCAGAAACCGCATTGCAGCGCGCCGTGCGCGATGAACGCGCGCTGCACCGGATCGAGGTCGGCGCCGCTCGCCAAGCCTTCGATCGTCGTGACGCCGCGGCCGTGCACGTCGGCGCAGAGCGTGCTGCAGCTCGACGCCGGCATGCCGTCCACGAGGACCGTGCAGGCTCCGCACACCTGGACGTCGCACGAGCGCTTGGTGCCCTTGAGGCACAGGCGATCGCGCAGCACGTCGATCAGCAGGTCGCGCGGCTCGACCTCGAGCGAGACGTCCTCCCCGTTCACGGTGAATTCGACCCGGATCGCCGGGATCGCGCGGGCTTCGTCGTTCATGTCAGGCAGGCTTCGAGGGCGCGTTGCGCGAGGATCGTGGCGAGGTGCCGCTTGTAATCGGCGCTGCCGTGCAGGTCGTCGACGGCCGCGAGCGTTTCGGCCTCGGCCGCGACCGCGGGCTGCAGCTGCCGCCACGCTTCGGCGGCCGGAAGCTCGCCCGGCAAGGCCTCCGCGGCCTTCTCCGACTCCGTCATCCGCGTCGGCACGCCGGTGATCGCACCCACCCACAGGTCCAGGCGCCGCGGCCCTTGCGGCCTCCACACCGCGGCCACGCCCACCGCGGGACGCTCGGTGTGGCGGAAGCAGCGATAGGCGGCACGCGCGGATGCGAGCGGCGGCACCTCGATCGACGCCAGCAGCTCGTCGTCGTGGCGATCGGTCGTGAACTCGCCGAGGTGGAAATCGCGCGCGGCGACGATCCGATCGCCCTTCGCGCCGACCAGGCGCAGCCGGGCGTCGAGCGCGCAGAGGAGCGTCGGCGCATCGGCATGCGGCTCCGCGAAGCACAGCACGCCGCCGATCGTGCCGGCGACGCGCACGCGGATGTTGCCCACCTGCCCGCTCAACTCCGCATAGGCCGGCACGAGCTTGCGCACGAGGGGATCGCCCGCGATCGCGTGATGCGTCGACAAGGCGCCGATCACGAGCGTGCCGTCTTCCCGCGCCTCGATGCGGCGCAGATCCGAAAGCGGCTTGAGATCGATGAGATGCCCGTACTGCAGCACGCGCGCCTTCAACGCCACGAGCAGCTCCGTCCCGCCGGCGTAGAACGACGCGTCGTCGCCGTGCGCGGACTTGAGCGCGAGGGCTTCGCCCACGCTCGCCGGCCGATGCAGGGCGAAGCGGGTCGGACGCATCAGGCGCCCTCCGCGACGGCACCCGGGCCCAGTTGCGCGAGCTCGTCGCGCAGGCGCTTCTCGAACTCGGTGAAGATCTCCTCCGAGCGCTTCTTCACGACGGGGTAGCCGAGCGACGCGAGCCGTCCGGCCACCTGCATCTGCGCGTCGATCGCGACCGTGCAGCCGTTGGCTTCGGGCTCGCGCGGCCCGTCGAGCGCCACCGCGAGGCGAACGTCGAGGGTGGTGCCGGTGAACTTGTCACGCCCCCTCGCCCGCAGCGCCACGTTGCGCTCCTCGGCATAGGATTCGACGGCGATCTGCGTCGGAACCTCGAGCTTGAAGACGCCGATACGCTGCCTCATCACCGCCGAGTAGGCGCTGAAGGGCTCGACCTCGACCACGTTCTCGCAGCCGGGGATGAGCGTCGCCACGCGCTGCACGTCGAAGAAGATCGCCCAGATCTGCGCGGCGGTGGCGGGAAGGCTCACTTCCATCCTGAAATCCATGTCGGTCCGCGCCTTCTCAGCGTCCGCTTCGCGCGTCGCGCAGCGCGCGCCACACGCGCTCCGGCGTGAGCGGAAGCTCCTTGATGCGAACGCCCCAGCCCTGGAACAACGCGTTGGCGACGGCGGGCGCCACGGGAAGGATCGCGCCCTCCCCGCCCCCGCGCGCGCCGTCCGGCCCGGGGCCGTCGCCGCTTTCGAGGAGGACGCTGTGCAGGTGCTGCGGGCTCTCGTCGACGGTCGGCACGTGGTAGTCGAACATCGTGCCGTTCACGACCTGGCCGTCCTCGTACACGTACTCCTCGGAGAGCGTGTGGCCGAGCCCCATCACGATCGCGCCTTCGTCCTGGCCTTCGGCGGCCTTGCGGTTCATCACGCGCCCGAGGTCGGCGGCGCCGGCCACGCGCAGCACGCGGATGGCGCCGGTGGCTTCGTCGAGCTCGATCTCGCAGACGTTGGAAGCGGTCTCCCAGAAGAGCGGCGAGAGCTTGAAGTTGAAGCCGTTCACCCTGGTCGCGGGCGTGACGCGGCCCACGCCGAGGAACTCGCCCGCGTCGATGCCGTGGAAGCGCCGGAACAACTCGCGCAGCGCCATCCCTCCGGCCGGTCCTTCGATGCGTCCTTCCTCGAGCCGGTAATCGCCGGGCGCTCCACCGAGGACATCCACCGCGGCCTCGCGCACCTGGCGCAGGATCTCCTCGCACGCGAGCTGCACCGCGAGGCCGATGATGACCGTCGAGCGGCTGGCGCCCGTGCCCCAGTCGTAGGGCGCCTGCGACGTATCCGGCTCCGCGACCACGATGCGGTGCACCGGCTGCCGCAGCGCCTTCGATGCGACGACGCGCAGCACGCCGCGGTTGCCCTGCCCGATCTCGACGGTGTTGGCGGAGACGCTCACCGAGCCGTCGGCGCGCAGGCGCACGATGGCGCCGCCGATCGGCAGGATGCCCGGATCGCTCGCCGCGACCGCCACGCCGCGTGCGCGGGCGTGCGCGTGTCGCGGCTGCGGCATCTCCTCGAACGCGCGGAGCGCCTGCCGGAGCGATTCGCGCATGTCCACGTCGAGGGGCCGCAGGTCGTGCTTGATCGTCTCGCCCTTGTGCGCGAGGTTGGCCATGCGGTACTCGACGGGATCGCGGCCGAGCGCGGCGGCGATGATGTCCATCTGCGATTCGCACGCCCACACCGCTTGCGGCCCGCCGATCGAGCGGAACGCCGCGCCGGGGACCGTGTTCGTGTAAACGCCCACCGCCTCGAGGTGCAGGTTGGCGATGTGGTACGGGCCGATGGCGCGGATCGCGGCCTTGATCGCGATCGCGGGCCCCGTGTCGGCGTAGGCGCCGCCGTTCACCACCGCGCGAACGGACTTCGCGGTGATGCGGCCCTGCGCGTCGACCGCGGTCTTCAGCGTCACGTCCGCGCTAACGCGCCGCGCCGTGAGCATCGATTCGGAAATGGAGAGGCAGACGCGCACCGGGCGGCGCGCCTTCCACGACAGGGCGGCGACCAGCGGATCGATCTTCACCGAGGCCTTGCCGCCGAAGCCGC
>DASUXK010000563.1:0-6217 GCA_036377935.1 Usitatibacter sp. | reverse complement strand
GAAGGGCGAGGGGCGCGACGCGGCGCTCCACCGGCTCTACCGCGCCGTGGCCGTCTTCGTCGCGGAGAACCTCGGGCACATGGAGCGCGAGGAGGCGGAAAACAACGCGGTGCTGCAGTCCGCCTACAGCGACGCGGAGATCGCGGGGATCGAGCGCGAGCTGGTCGCCTCGCTCGCCCCCGGGGCGATGATGCAGGCGCTGCGCTGGTTCTTCCCGGCGATGAGCCACGGCGAGCGCGTGGGCATGCTCGCCGGCATGGCGCAGGCTCCCGCGGCGGCGCGCGAAGCCGCGATCGGCGTGGCGCGCGCGCGGCTTTCCCCCGGGGCATTCGCGAAGCTCGAGGCGGCGCTCGCTCAGCGCGAGGAGGTGGCCACGGTCTCGAGCTGAAGCGGCCGGCTGACGGCGAGGCGGAACTGCCCGCGCCCCGTCTTCTCGATGCGCACGCAGGCGCCGCGCTCCACCAGGCGCTTCTGCAGCAGGATGAGGCGCGCCTCGAGGTTGTCGGACAGATCGGGCAGGCGGATGCGCGGGTCGAGCCGCAGCTCGCGGTTGGTGAAGCGGCTGCGGCCCGCGCCCACGTAATCGCTCACGAGCGTCCAGAAGATCGCGCCCGCCACGCCCTTGATCAGGTAATCGCCGTCGAGGAACACGCTGTCGTTCTCTTCGAAGCGGCGCACCACCGCGGGGGCGCCGCGCACGGCGCGCCGTTCGTCCTCGGGCGGCGGCTCCGGCTCTTCGGCCTCGGCGGCCTGCTGCTGCAGCACGTGGATCGCGGTGCCGAGCTGTCCCGCCACCGCGACCAGCGCATCCTCCTCGTCGTAGCCGAAGCGCAGGTCCTCGTCGCTGTCGGTGAAGAGCACGCCGATCAGGCGCCCGAACGCCTCGATGGGCACCGCGAGCTGGCTGCGCGCCTGCGCGAGGCCCGGCAGCGGAATCTCGGTCTCGAGGGCGATCCCCTGGCGCAACGCCTCCTCGCGCACCGCGCGGCCGTAGGCGTATTCACTCGTCGCGTGCCCGATCCGGATCGGCGTGCGCTCGCGCGCGGCCACGCCCACCACGCCCTGCCCGAGCGCGATCTCGGAGCCCACGCCCGAATCGGCGTAGCCGAGGCTCGCGACGGTGTAGAGCTTCTCGCCCGCGGGATCGAGCATGAGGACCAGCGCGTGCCCGATCGCGAATTCGGACCGGATGCAATCGAGCGCCGTCTCGAGGAGGACTTCCAGGTCCGCCACCGCCGAGAGGCGTTGCGCGCAGGCGCGCACCGCCGAGAGGAGGTTGCGCCGCGGCGGCGGGCTCGCGAGCGCCTCGCCGGCAATCGCCTCGATCTCCTCGACCGCGTACACGTCCGAGCCCTGCAGCCGGAACACGCCCGCCATGCCGGTGTGCGAGGCGATGCCGGCGAGCTTCGCGCGCATGCGCTCGAAGAGCGCGCCCGCGGTCTCCGTGCGCAGGTAGCGGATGCGCAGGCGGAAGCGCGCGCCGGTGCGCGGGTCGGTGACGAGGAGGCTCGCCACGGGGTTCGCGATCACGTTGCGCCGCGTCGTGTTGAAGAACTGGAACGAGAGCGCGACGTGGCGCTCGTCGATGTACTCCACCTGCGAGAGGTACGCGACGTTCGGCGTGCCGTCCGGGTCGCACGTCGCGATCATCGAGGGGATCGCCCCCTCGAAGCAATCGCGCACGGCGTCGAGCGTGTAGCCGCTCATGGCCGCAGCCGCGTGCCGGCCGAAGGGCCCGGCGTCTGCAGGAACGCGGCGCTCACCGTGAAGGTAACCGCGACGATGTCGCCGCGCGCGCCCGAGGCGATGGTGCGCGGGATGGCGCGATCGAAGCCCAGCGCGGCGAGCTGCTCGATCCACGCCTCGCGGTAGCGCGCGATGCGCACGAGGTCCGCCTCGCCCACTTGCGCGAGCGCGGCGTCGGAACCCTTGAGCTGCACCGTGCGGTGCGTGGTCGGCAGGCTGAAGACGGCGGCGATGGCGCCGTTGGCGCGGCAATCGGCGAGGACCGCGCCGCTCTGCGAGGCGACGAGGAAGAGCGTCACCCGCCGGCGGTCGGGATCGACGCGGCAGCCGATGGCGCGTGAAAGGTGGGGAACGCACTGCGCATCGCGGGAGGCCGCATGGATCGAGACGCCGCCTTCGAGGAAGGCGGCGAGCTCGGCGTCGAGGATCGTCTCGGCGGTCACGGCCGGGGGCCCGGGCGCGGAAAAGCTAGAATCATACGGCATGCCCACCGTCCTGCTCCTTTCGATCCTCGGCGTCTCCGCGCTCGTCACCTCCTTCATCTCCGGCATTCTCGGGATGGCGGGGGGCATGATCCTCATGGGCGTGCTGCTCGCGGTCCTGCCGCTGCCGGCCGCGATGATGCTGCACGGGATCACGCAACTCGCCGCCAACGGCTGGCGCGCGCTGATGCTGCGCTCCGAGGTCGACTGGCGCGTCTTCCGCGGTTACGTCTTCGGCGCGCTCGCCGCGCTCCTCGTCTTCACGGTGGTGCGGTTCGTCGTGAGCAAGCCCGTCGCGCTCGTCGCCATGGGGATCACGCCGTTCCTCACGCTGTGGCTACCCGAGGGCCTGCACCTCAACGTGCAGCGGCGCGGCCAGCCCTTCGTGTGCGGCGTGCTGTGCGCGGCGATCTCGCTCACCGCCGGCGTTTCCGGGCCGATCCTCGACATCTTCTTCGTGCGCACGACGATGCGCCGGCACGCCGTGGTCGCGACGAAGGCGCTCACGCAGAGCTTCACGCACCTGCTCAAGATCTTCTACTTCGGGGCCGTGATCTCCATGAGCGACGGCGGCCTGTCGCCGTGGCTCGTCGCGATGATGATCGGGCTCGCGCTCCTCGGCACGTCGCTTTCGAGGAGCGTGCTCGAGCGGATCAACGACGCCTCGTTCCGGCTGTGGACGCGCTGGACCGTGCTGGTGCTGGGCGCCCTCTACCTTGCGAACGGCCTTCGCCAGATGGTGCTCCACGGGTGAACGGCGGGAACCGCCGCGTCGGAGCGAAGGAAGGTCGCGCGTCGGCCGGAGCTACACGCGGGAACGACTCGACGCGCCGCTTGTCCTTGGTCGTATGGCCGCGAAGGGACACAACGGACACAACGGGAACGGGAAGAAGACCCCGTCGCTCTTCACGCGCATCGCCAATGCCACCTCGCGCCTGGCGGGACGGGCCTCGACCTTCATCGTGATGTGCGGGCTGGTGGTCCTCTGGGCCCTCGCCGGTCCGTTCTTCCACTTCAGCGACTCGTGGCAGCTCACGATCAACACCGGCACCACGATCCTCACCTTCCTCATGGTGTTCCTGATCCAGGCCACGCAGAACCGCGACTCGGCCGCGATCCAGATCAAGCTCGACGAGGTCATCCGCGCGCAGAAGGGTGCGCACAACGCGATGCTCGGCCTCGAGGAGCTGGACGAGGAGGACCTCGTGAAGATGCGCGAGAGCTACCTGGCCCTGGCCGACCGCGCTCGCCGCGCCCTCGAGCGCGGCGACACCGACACCGACGTCCCCGATCTCGCCGCCAAGCGCTCCGCCTGAAAACCGGGGACAGACCACATTTTCCAAAGGATGAACCGGTAGCCGGCCGATGTGTCGCGCTATGGAAAATGTGGTCTGTCCCCGGTTTTCAGCGACTGTCGTCTTTGATCGTGGTGTTGGCGCCGCAGAGGACGACGCCGATGGATTGGCCGGGGCGCGGCGCGTAGCGGCGAGAGAGGAGCGCGGCGAAGGCGGCGGCGCCGCCGGGCTCGGCGACGATGCGCAGGGTCTTCCAGAGCGCGGCCTGGGCCTCGCGGATCGCATCGTCGGTGACGAGCACGGTGCGCGGCGCGTAGCGCTGCGCGATCGGGAACATCAGCGAGCCCACCCGACGCGGGGCGAGCGAATCGGCCGCGATGCCGCCCGCCGGCGCATCGACGGGCTCGCCCGCCTCGAGCGCGCGAGTGAGTGTCGGCGCCGACTCGGGCTCCACGCCGATCACCGGGACGCGGCCCGCGTACCAGGCCGCGATGCCGCCCACCAACCCGCCGCCGCCCACCGCCACCAGCAGCGCATCGAGCGGCGGCGCCTGCGATTCGAGCTCCATGCCGACGGTGCCCTGTCCTTCGAGCGTCGCGAGCTGATCGTAGGCGTGGATCGGCTCCGCGCCCGACCGCGCCACGAATTCCTCGCTCGCCGCGAGCGCATCGGCATAGCGCTCGCCGCCGATCTCCAGCCGGGCGCCGTAGCCGCGGATCTGCGCGACCTTCGCGGGCGAGGCCACGACCGGCACGAAGATCGTCGCGGGCACGCCGAGCTTCATCGCCGCGTACGCCACCGCCGCGCCATGGTTTCCGCCGGAAGCGGCGACGACGCCGGCCTCCGGAAGAGGCCGCGAGAGGAGGCTGTTGAACGCGCCGCGCGCCTTGAACGAGCCCGCGTGCTGCAGGAACTCGAGCTTGAACACGAGGCGCGCGCCGTCCAGCCCGAAATCGGCGCCGTCCGCTTCGAGCACCGGCGTGCGGCGCACGTGCGGCGCGATGCGCGCGGCGGCCGCGCGGATCGACGCGGCGTCCGGCTTCAATGCCGCACGATGCGCGTCGGGTGGGTGTCCCCGAGGGAGAGGATCGATTGGAGGGTTCCTACGTCGGCCGGCTTGACGAGATGGTAGTCGAATCCCGCCTCGTGGGTGCGGCGGCGATCTTCGCGCTGGCCCCATCCCGTGAGCGCGACGAGCGTCACCCGCCCCGCCTCCGGATCCTCGCGCATGCGGCGGGCGACCTCGAGCCCGTTCATCTCCGGCATGCCGAGGTCGAGGAGCACCACCGTCGGCGCGAAGGTCTTCATGGCCGCGAGCGCCGAGCGCCCGTCGTGCACGACCATCACCTCCGCGCCCAGGAACTGCAGGAGCATGCCGAGGCTGTCGGCGGCGTCGTGGTTGTCGTCCACCACGAGCACGCGCTGCAGGACCGGGACCGGCGTGCGTGCCGCGCCCTCGAGGCCCGGCGTCTCGCCCGCCTGCGCCGCGTCGGCGAGCGGCAGCCGCACGACGAACTCGCAGCCGCGGCCCGATCCCTCGCTGAACGCCTCGATGGTGCCGCCGTGCAGGTGCACGAGCGTCTTCGACAGCGTGAGGCCGATGCCGAGGCCGCCCTGCGCGCGCGAGCCCGTGTTCACCTGGGTGAACATGTTGAACACGCGCCCCAGCATGGCCGGCGGGATGCCCTCGCCGTTGTCCTTCACGCGGACCACCGCCATCCCCTGCTCGACGCGCACCGAGACCGCGATCTCCCCGCCGGGCGGCGTGTACTTGGCGGAATTGTTGATGAGGTTCGCGAACACCTGGGCGAGGCGCACCGGATCGGCCTCGAGCACCAGCGGCTCGGGCGGCACGTCGACCGACAGCCGGTGCTTCGCGCCCTCGACGAGCGGCATGCTGGTGTCGACGGCGTTCCTCAGCACGCTCGCCAGCTCGACGCGCTCCTTGCGCAGCTCGATCTTGCCGCGGCTGATGCGCGAGATCTCGAGCAGGTCGTCGACCATGCGCACCATGTGCCCCACCTGGCGCTCCATCATGTCGGTCACGCGCGCCACGGCCGGGTCCTGGATGCCCGCCATGCGGAAGATGTGCAGCGAGTTGCGGATGGGCGCGAGCGGGTTGCGCAGCTCGTGCGCGAGGGTGGCGAGGAACTCGTCCTTGCGGCGGTCGGCCTCGCGCAGGTCCTCCTCGGCGTGCTTGCGCTCGGTGACGTCCTCGATCACCGCGACGCAGCGCACGCCCTCCTCCTGCCCTTCACGCGCCACTGCGAGAGCGAGCTTGAGCCAGATGGTCTCGCCGTCGCGGCGCACGAAGCGGCGCTCGCCCACGAAGGTCTCCAGGCCGCCGCGGGCGATGCGCGGCACGAGGGCCGCCAGGTCGTCGCGGTCCTCCTCGTGCGCGATGTCGGAGAGCGGCAACGAAAGGAGGCGCTCGCGCCGCTCGCCGAGCAGGCGGCAGAGGAAGTCGTTCACGAGCGTGAAGCGCCCGTCCGCGGCGAGCTCCGCGATGCCGACCGCGGCGTTGGCGAAGAGCGCGTTCAGCCGCCCCTCGCTCTCGTGCAGGGCCTTCGCGACATGGTCGAGCTCGGCGAGGTGCTCGCGGGCGTTGTACTGCCGCAGCCTCGCGCGGAGCGCCGTCTGCACGGCGGTCATCAGCGCGGCGACGCGCACGGGCCGCTCCACGACCGTCACGTT